>CAMTJB010000128.1 GCA_947072715.1 uncultured Fusobacteriaceae bacterium
ACTCATAAGTTCTTTCATCTCCCATAACTCCAACAGATTTTACTGGTAATAATACCACAAAAGCTTGACTTACTTTTTGATATAATCCTGCTGCTCTTAATTCAGTAATAAATATATCATCAGCTTCTCTTAATATATCTGCTTTCTCTTTTGAAACGTCACCTAATATTCTTATTCCTAATCCTGGACCTGGGAATGGGTGTCTATCTATCATATGATCTGGAATTCCTAACTCTCTTCCAACAGCTCTTACCTCATCTTTAAACAGTTCTCTTAAAGGCTCTAACAACTCAAATTTCATATGCTCAGGTAATCCACCAACATTATGATGAGATTTTATTGTTTGTGATGGACCTTTTACAGATTCAGACTCAATAACATCTGGATAAATTGTTCCTTGAGCTAAGAACTTAACATCTGTTAATTTAGATGCTTCATCATTAAATACTTCAACGAACTCTTTTCCTATTATTTTTCTCTTAGTTTCTGGATCTGAAACTCCTTCTAACTCTCTTAAGAATCTCTCTTCTGCATTAATGCATTTTATATTCATATGGAAGTGCTCTCCATATATATCCATTACATTTTTACCTTCATTCTTTCTAAGTAATCCAGTATCAACGAATATACAGATTAATTGATCTCCAATAGCTTTATGAATTAACATAGCTGCTACAGATGAATCTACTCCTCCAGAAAGTCCTAACATAACTTTATCTTTTCCAACTTTCTTTTTAATATCTGCAATTGTTTCCTCTATATAGTTACCCATTGACCAATTTTTTTCACATTTAGCTATTTCAAAAACAAAGTTTTCAAACATCTGTTTTCCATAAACTGAATGAGTTACTTCTGCATGGTATTGAATTGCATAAATATTCTTCTCTAAGTTAGCAATTGCTGCTATGCATGATGTTGTATGAGCTATTTGCTTGAATCCTTCTGGAATAACACTTACATGATCTCCATGAGACATCCAAACTATACTATTATTTGGAACATTTTTAAATAATTTTGACTCAGCATCATCAATAATAAGTTCTGCTTTTCCAAATTCTTGCATATCTGCTCTTTCAACTGTTCCACCTAATAATCTACTAGTTACTTGCATTCCATAGCAAATTCCTAAAATTGGAACTCCTGCATCATAGATAGCTTTATCTATTGTTGGTGAACCTTCTAAATAAGTTGAAGCTGGTCCTCCTGACATAATTATTCCTTTTGGTTCCCTTGCTAAAATTTTATCAAGTGGCTCAAAATATGGAACTACTTCTGCATAAACACCCATTTCTCTAATTCTTCTAGCTATAAGCTGATTATATTGAGAACCGAAATCAAGAATAACAATACTATTTTTTTTCATTTGTTCCTCCAAAATTTTATATTTATAATAGTTTAATTTTTATAATAATTTAATTTTAACTTTTATTTATTAGTCTCTAAATGTTACTTTTCCATTTTCAAATTTTTCAATAATTGCTAATGATTTTAAATCTATTCCTTGCTCTCTTAAGATTTTTCCACCATCTTGGAACCCTTTTTCAATTGCAATTCCTATTCCAACAAGCTCTGCTCCACCTTGCTCAATTATATCTTTTAATCCAAAAGCTGCTGCTCCCATAGCTAAAAAATCGTCTATTATAACAATTTTATCTCCAGGATTTATAAATTCTTTAGATACACAAATATTATATTCTACACCTTTTGTAAATGATTTTACTTTTGTCGTATAACAATTATTCATTGTACCAGGCTTATTCTTTTTAGCAAATACTAAAGGAACTTTAAATTCATGCGCAGTTGTTAATCCAATTGGAATTCCTGACGCCTCTATTGTTAAAATTTTAGTTACTTCTTTTCCAGAAAAATGATTTTTAAACTCTTCTCCCATTTTATATACTAAATTAGGATCTATTTGATGATTTAAAAAACTGTCTACTTTTACTAATTTGTTATCAATTATCTTTCCTTCTTTTTGTATAAATTCCTTTAAAAATTCCATTTATAATACTCCTTTTATATAAATAATTTACTAGATAAAAAAAGAGGGTTATTTTCTCTCTTTTCCAAAATGATAAGTGAAAGAAAATAACCCTCTTCTGACTGTACGTAAATAAAAATCTAGGTGTACAATTAGAGGATTTAAAATATAATAATATATTTTAAATCTATTCTTGAAGGATTATAAGATTTCACTCGTAGCGGCCAATTATTGGTCAGCCGTAGAAACTCTCAACCATATTATGAGGATATATGAGTAAATTTTAATTAGTTTTATTGTTTAATTATGATACCACACTTTTTATTAATGTGCAACAATAAAAATCTATTTTGTTTTAAAAAAAAAGAGGATATTTTTTTGTAATATAACTTATTTGGACATAGTTAAACTAATTTATTATATAAATCAAGATATTTTATAGCTGATTTTTTCCATGAATTATCAGAATTCATGGCTTTTAACATTATTTTTTCCCACTCCTTTTTATTATGATAAATAGAAGTAGCATATTTTATAACATGAAGCATATCATGAGCATTATAATTTCTAAAACTAAATCCATTTCCTATTTTTTCATACTCGTTATAAGGAATAACCGTATCTTTTAATCCCCCTGTTTCCCTTACTAATGGAATTGTTCCATATCTTAAAGAAATTAATTGAGATAAACCACAAGGTTCAAACTGAGAGGGCATTAAAAACATGTCTGCCCCTGCATAGATTTCTTTTGCTAATTTATTATTAAATCCAATATTAACACTTACTCTCTGTGGATACCTATGAGCTACTTCCATAAAAAAGTCTTCATAAGCTTTTTCTCCATTTCCTAAAAGAATAAATTGACAGTCAGTTTCCTTCATTAAATTATCAAAAATTCTTATAATTAAATCTATACCTTTTTGTCTATCTAATCTTGTTATAATTGATAATATAGGAGCACTTTCATTAATAGTTAATCCTAATTCTTGCTGCAATTTTTTTTTATTTAATTTTTTATTATTTGTATTTAAAGCAGTAAAGTTTAGAAAAAGTTCTGAATCTTTTTCAGGATTAAAAACATCATAATCTATTCCATTTGTTATCCCATAAAGTTTGTAGTTATTATGTATAAATAACCCCTCTAAATTCTCACCATAATAAGGTGTTTTAATCTCCTCAGCATAACTTTCACTAACTGTTGTAACTATGTCTGCATAATTAATACCCGCTTTCATAAATGAGATTCCATTATGAAATTTTATTCCTTCTTCTGTAAAATAATATTTAGATTCTACTCCTAAAGTATTCATGATTTCATTATATCCAAATTGCCCTTGAAATCTTAAATTATGAATAGTAAATACACACCTTATATTTTCATATTTTCCTTCTCTTTTTTTCTCATTTAAATATAAAGGTACTACTCCAGTATGCCAATCATTACAATGAATAACATCTGGATAAAAATCAATAATATCAAAACATTGAATTACTGCCTTGGAAAAAAATGCAAACCTTTCACAATCATCATGTTCTCCATAAATATTATCTCTAAAGAAATATTGCTGACTATCAATAAAATAATAAGTAATCCCATCTAATTCCAACTCTTCAATCCCTGCGTATAAATTTCTCCAAGCTAGTTGAATAGATTTATGCCCTAGAAATTTCATGTTCTTTCTATATTTTTCAGGTATTTGAGAATATTTTGGTAGTATTACCCTAATATCTACACCCTCTTTTTTCAACTCTTTAGGTAAAGAATAAGCTACATCACCAAGTCCACCTGTTTTTATAAATGGCCACACTTCTGCTGCCACAAATAAAATCTTTTTTTTGTTCATTAATTCACCACCTAAATCTTATTTACAAAATCTACAAGATCCCCTTCTATAAGTTTATTCCAAAGCTTAGAAGTTAATGTATTTCCCTTTGTAAGTACAAAAGGATAAGATGGAGACGAAGCTAATACTTCATGAGCTTCTATTGTATTTTCTACATCTAAAATTATATTCTTTAAGCTTGCTCCAGTCTTAATATGGCATCTTTGCATTATTACACAGTTTTCAACAACTGCACCTTTATCTATTATAACCCTTCTTGATAAAACAGAATTTTTTACTGTCCCTTTTATTTGACATCCATTTGAAATCAGAGAATTTTTTACTTCACACCCTTTTTCATAAAATGATGATGGTGTATCTTTTCTTCTTGTTGATATTTGTCTTTCACAGTTAAAAATTTCATTTTTAATATGAGGATTCAAAAGAGATAAATTAAATCTATGGTAGTCTATAACAGAGTTAA
Source organism: uncultured Fusobacteriaceae bacterium (assembly GCA_947072715.1). The sequence continues at coordinate 4,289 of CAMTJB010000128.1, forward strand.
TACTATATAATAG
>CAMTJB010000129.1 GCA_947072715.1 uncultured Fusobacteriaceae bacterium
TCATAAATATCTCTAGAGAATCCAGCTCCAGTAATTATTATATCAACACCTGCGTCAATAGAAGTTTGTACAGCTCCAGCAAAGTCAGTAGCAGCAAACATAATGTTAACAGCTAATGCCCCTCCTTTATTAACGATAAGTTTTTTGGCTTTTTCTATTTCACTTCTAAGTTCATCTAAAGGAATAGCAGTTCCAGCTATACAACCGATACCACCTTCATTAGCAACAGCAGCAGCTAGATTAGACATAGAAGCTCTTATTGCCATTCCTCCTTGTATGATAGGAACTTGTATTTCTAAATTACCAATTTTCATTTTTCCTCCTAAGGATAAGCTAATAACCTTATTAAATAATATAAATTTAAAGCGTTAATTGCTTAATGATTATTAAGATTAATATTTTTAAAAACAATAATCTATTTTGCATTATAACATAGTCTTGTAATTTTATAAAGAAATTTTAGTAAATATATAGTATAAATAGTAAAAAATATTTTAGACAATAAAAGAAGGTTTAAACTCTTTGTATTTAAGAGTTTAAACCTTCTATATATATCTTATTTCATTAATATATCGTATGAATATTAGAATTTATATGAAGCAATAAAATAATGCTCGAAACCAGTTGCTTTATTTCCATCTCTGTTCTCTACATTACACATATCTTTAACATATTTCAGACCATATTGAAGAGCAAAATCTCTATGGTGGAAAGCAAATCCGTTAAACATTTGGAACTCATCTTGAGATCTCTTAACATCTTTACTATCTTTGCTATCATATCCAGCATCCCACATGTAGTTCATATAACCTTGATATGCAATGAATGTTCCATTTTCAAAGTAATATAGAGGTTTGAACCAGTTAGTTTTAGCTAAATATCCGTTCCAGTCTCCTTCTCTTGATGATTTGAAATCTTCTTCTACATATAGTGCATAAAAATTTAATCCTACTTTTCCTAGCCAAGGAACTTCAATATCAGATCCTAAACCGATACCGTTAGTCCATAAACCACCGTATTGACTATCTCCATCACTAGCTTTTACATATCCAGCAATATACCACTCTTTAACAGGTCCAATAGATAAATCCTTTCCTAAAATACCATCAATTGAAAATCTAGGTTGTAGCTCTGTAAAAAAATTAGCCTTTGTACCATCTTCTGTATGAAGATCAGAGTCACCATTATGTAGAATATCAATGAAATCAATATATCCATAAAAATCAAAAATTCCCTTTCTTCCACCAATTTCGATCTCCCCATAAGTATCGTCTTTAGTGCTTCCAAATCCATGCATATTTTTCCCACGAATAAGGTTAAAGTTAACCCATTTGTGATCTCTTTCATGCCCTTCTTCAATAACAGGAACTTTTTTTTGCGTCTCAGCAAGTTCAATTTTAACTGTTTCAACCTCAGTTGTTTTTGTTTCTACTTCTGATGTAGTTGCAGAAAGTTTAGCTTTTAAAGCTTCAATTTCAGCTTTAAGTTTCTGATTTTCTGCTAAGATATCAGCTTTTGAAGAATTTTTTGTTACTTGAGCAGTTGCAACGTTACCAACTAGAAGTAAAGAAGCTAGTAATAAACTTAGTTTTTTCATGATAAAAATAATCCCCCTTAGAATTAAAAAAAGTATAAGTATAATTATGGTGCACAATGTATATATTTGATAAATGATTAGAAATATATCAAATGAATACATACGATTTTAATATAACATAAAAGCAGTTGAAAAACAACGATTTTTATTTAAGAATAATTCTAATATGAGTTGTAAGATTAAAATCTATTGAAAATAAGATGAAGGTAAGGTAAAATAGAGTGAATAATTCAAGAGAGTTAATAGTTTGAAAATAAGGATAGTGGAGGAAATTTAAATGCAAAGAACAAAAAAAGTAGCACTGGTAGGAGTTTTTGGTGCTTTGTCAGTAATTGTTATGCTTTTTGTGATTCCTTTTCCTTTCGCACCATGGTTAAAATTTGATATATCAGATGTAGTTGTTCTTTTTTCAGGACTAGTTGGAGGAGTAGGAGTCGCAGTAGGAGTTGCTTTTATTAAAATATTGCTACATACTGTAATTACCTCTACACAAAGTGCAGGAATAGGAGAAATAACAAATTTTATAGCAACATTATGCTATGTATTACCAGTTATTTTTATATACAATAAAACAAAAATGATAAAACTTTCTCTAATAATTGGAACTATTTTAATGACTTTGGTTATGTTAGTAGCAAATTATTATTTTATAACACCTTTTTATGCAAAACTCTTTAAAATGGATTTTATACTAGAAATGGCCCAAAAACCCGATAACTCATATTTGAGATATATTGTTTATTATTACGGAAGTTTTAATTTGTTTAAAGGGACTGTGCAATCTATTGTTTATTATTTAATACATAAAAAATTAAAAGAAAGATATTTGGTAAAATAGAAGGAGAAAAAATGGAACATATACTGAAAATAGAAAATTTATCTCTGAAATATGAAGAAAAAAATGTAATCGATAATCTTTCTTTTTACGTAAAAAAGGGAGAGTTTTTAGGGATAGCAGGTAAAAATGGAAGTGGAAAATCAACACTTAGTAGACTTTTAGTTGGTTTGGAAGTTGCTGATAGTGGTAAAATATATTATTTAGATAATGAATATAAATTTAAAACAATGACTAATATTAGAGAAAAAGTATCTTTAGTTTTTCAAAATCCTAATAATCAGATAATAGGAAATACAGTTTTAGACGATTTAGCTTTTGCTTTAGAAAATAGAGGAATTCATAGAGAAGCTATAAAAGAAAGAGTATATTGGATAGCGGAAAAATTTAACTTATTAGATATTTTAGAAAAAAATCCTTCTGAGCTATCAGGAGGACAAAAGCAGATGGTAGCTATAGCTGGGGTTTTAATCTTTAATCCAGAAGTATTAATACTAGATGAGGTAACTTCAATGTTAGATGCTTATTCTAAAAAAATAGTTAGAAAAATGCTAAATGAAATAAAAAAAAATCATACGATTATTCACATAACACATGATGCTGAGGATCTATTAGAGACAGATAGAGTAGTAGTTTTAGATAAAGGAAAAATTGCTGTAGACATTACTCCTATTGAGTTGTTTAAAGATGTAACCTTATGCGGGAAATATATGTTGCAAAAACCTTTTTATTATGAAGCAGTAGACATATTAAAAAGAGCTAAAAGATCTAATAATTCTGAGGAGAGTGTAGAAGAATGGCTGAGCAAATTGAAATAGAAAAACTATTTTTCTCTTATTCAGATAATGAAAAATGTTTAGAAGGGATAGATTTAACTGTGAAAAGAGGTGACTTTATAGGAATTGTAGGTCGTTCTGGTAGTGGGAAATCAACGCTTCTAAAGCATTTAAATGGAATATTGAGAGCAGATAGCGGAAAAATAACAGTAATGGAAAATGAAATTAATAGAAAAAGTAAAAATTTAAAAGAACTGAGAAAAAAAATAGGTGTGGTTTTTCAGTTTCCTGATGAACAATTATTTTCAGACACTGTGTTGGATGATTTATTGTTTGCTCCTAAAAAATTTAAAATAGATGATAAAATAATAGAAAAAGAGTTAGAAAATGTAAAACATATTTTTCATTTAGATGATTGTATTTTTAGAAGAAACTATAGAGGTTTATCAGGTGGAGAAAAACGTAGAGTAGCTATAGCAAGTGTAGTTATTATGGCACCACAAATTTTAGTTTTAGATGAGCCTACAATAGGACTAGATTATGAAAATAAGACTGCATTATTTAAAAGTTTAAAATTACTTAATAGCAGAGGGGTTACAATTATAGTTGTGTCTCATGATTTAGACGCAATTTGGCCAGATATAAATAGAGTAATATTGATGGAAGAGGGAAAAATAAAATTTAATGGGGCTAAAAATGAATTGTTAAAAAATATAGATAACTTTTCTAAAGAGTATAATTTTATGCCTCACTATATTGATATATTATATAGAAATAATTTTCTAAAAGGAAATCAAGACAATTTAAATACTAAAGAGGATTCAATAGAGATTTTAAAACGTGAATATATGAGGTGTCATAATGGAGAGTAAAAAAATATTAGGTACTTATTTAAAAGAAATAACTTTTTTCCATAAAGTGAATCCTATATTGAAAATACTTATATTTTCTATTATTTCACTAGTAGTAATTTTTATACCTAAAGTAGAAATATTAGCAATTAGCTCGGGTTTATTAGTTTTTTTTATAATATTATCTAAAATAAAATTAAAAAAATTTATTGGAAGTATATCTCCATTATTAAC
>CAMTJB010000130.1 GCA_947072715.1 uncultured Fusobacteriaceae bacterium
CAAATCTCAAAATATATACATGAGTAATATATTGATGATAATAAAAATAATCTATATTCCATATGGAATAAAATCTTTGTATTTATCTCTGTTATCCAAAATAAAAAAAGATTTTTTTTCAAAATTGTTAATAATTATTATATTTACGTATATTCCATTACTTATTTTTGTTTATGGAGTAGCTGAGAGTTTAAAAAAAGAAAAGATTAATTAATATCAGGAGGAAATAAAATGTCAAAATTACAAATAATATTAAAAGAAGATGTAGCAGGTCAAGGTAGAAAAGGAGAAATAGTAAATGTTTCAGAAGGGTATGCAAGAAATTACTTATTAAAAGGTAACAAAGGAATCATAGCTACACCTGAAGAACTAAAAAAAATAGAGAATAGAAAGAAAAAAGAAGCTCAAAAAGCAGAAGATGAAAAAAATAAATCTAAAGATGTAAAAAAACTTTTAGAAAGTAAAAAAATTGTTATAAAAGTTAAAGCTGGAGAAAATGGAAAAGTATTTGGTGCAATAACTAATAAAGAAATATCTCATGAGATTTCAAATGAATTTAATTTAGATATAGATAGAAAAAAAATAGAGTGTAATATTAAATCTTTAGGTGAACATGTAGTAATAGTTAAGCTTCATACTGATGTTAAAGCTGAGTTAATAGTTATAACTGAAAGTAAATAAGGAGATATTAAAAATGCAAAATATAGAAAGTTTAAGAAAAGTTCCAAGTAGTATAGAATCAGAAAAAGCTGTTTTAGGTGGAATCTTTCTAAAGCCTGAAATATTTGGTGATGTTATAGAGATTTTAAAAGCATCGGATTTCTATAGAAATTCTTATAAATTAATATATGAGACTATGATAGAGATGTATTCCAATGATGAAACAATAGATCCAATTTTATTAGTTGAATATTTAAAAAAGAAAAATAAGTATGATGAGATTGGTGGAGAAAAAATTCTTTATGAAATTATAGAAGACACATCTACAGCTGCAAATATATTGAAATATGCTTCTATAATAAGAGAAAAGTCTATTTTGAGAAAATTAACTGATGTGGGAACTAAAATAGTTGAAATGGCATCAGAAGGCTATGAAGATGTGGATACTATATTGGATAAGGCTGAAGGTTTAATTTTTAAAATATCAGAAACAAAAGAGTCTAAGGATATTGTAAATATAAAAGATACTCTTGAAAAAGAGTTTGAAAGACTGCAAAGTGCATATGAAAATAAAGGAATGACAACTGGGATATCTTCTGGATTTAAAAATTATGATTTTTTAACCAGTGGTTTTCATCCTTCAGATTTAATTATCATTGCTGCGAGACCAGCTATGGGAAAAACAGCCTTTGCTCTAAATTTGGCATTGAATGCTTCTTTAGAATCTAAAAAAAGTGTTTTGATATTTTCTTTAGAAATGGGAAATTCTCAGCTTTTACAAAGACTTTTATCTGTTGATTCAGGAGTACCTCTTCAAAAGATAAGAAATGGATTTTTAGATGAAGTAGAATGGGGAAAACTAGGTATGACCTCAGGTAAATTAGCCAATGCAGAGATTAATATAGCAGATGTACCCAATGTAAATGTACTGGAAATAAGAGCTATTGCAAGAAGACTAAAAGCTGCTAATAAATTAGATATGATAGTTATTGACTACTTACAACTTATAAGTGGAAGTGGAAAATCAGATAATAGACAAAATGAAGTTTCAGAGATATCTAGAGCTTTAAAGGGAATAGCAAGAGAGTTAGACATACCAGTAATCGCTCTATCACAGCTTTCAAGAGCACCAGAGCAGAGAGCTGATAGGAGACCTATGCTTTCAGATTTAAGAGAGTCAGGAGCCATTGAGCAAGATGCTGATATAGTTCTTTTCTTGTATAGAGATGATTATTATAATGAAGATAGTGAATTAAAAGGGATTACAGAAGTAATAATTGGAAAGCAAAGAAATGGTCCTGTGGGAACAGCTCAATTGAGATTTTTCCATGAACTTACAAAATTTGCAGATTATACGACAAAAGTTGAATAGAAAATATTAGAGAGGAAGAAAAAATTGAGAAAGATAAAAATAGTTGCACCAGGTGGAAATAGAGAGAAGATAGATATTGCTTTAAAACAAGGTGCCGATATAATTTTTGTGGGCGGAAGAATGCTTAATTTAAGAGCAGGAACACAAAATTTTTCAGATAAAGAATTAAAAGAAATAGTAGAGTTCATACATAAGAATGGAAAAAAAATTCAGGTGAATTTAAATGCAGTACCTCATAATAATGAGTTAGATGGGCTTGTGGAGTATTGTAAATTTCTTGAAGAAATAGGTGTAGATGGAGTTATTGTTTCTGATCTTGGAGTGTTTCAATGTATCAGAGAAAACAGTGATTTAAATATAACTGTTCAAACTCATTCAAGCAATACAAATTGGAGATCTATTCATATGTGGAAAAAATTAGGTGCAAAGCGTGTAGTATTAGATAGAGATATAACTCTTAGTAGTATTGCAGAAATACGTGCTAAAGTTCCAGAGATAGAAATAGAAATTTTTGTGCATGGACCAATTTGTATGGCAATCTCTGGGAGACCTTTAATAAGTAATTATATGAAAGCAAAAGAGATTGAAAAAAATCCAAGTTTAGAAACTTATTCACTTGTGGAGGAAACTAGACCTGGTGAATATATGCCGATATTTGAAGATGTATATGGTACATATATATATAGTGCTAAAGATTTATGTACATTAGATATATTGGAACAAGTATTAGATTTAGGTGTTGATGCAATAAAAATTGATGGTGGAATGAAAGATGTGGCATATTTATCCACTGTTGTGGGAACGTATAATGAAGCTTTGAATTCTTATTTAAAAAATGAGTATTCTTTTAAAGAAGAATGGTTAGAAAAGCTAAAAGAAACGACTAAATTACCATTTATAAATTGGTTTAAAAATCAATAATATATTGAAAGGATGATAAAATTGAAAAGAGTAGAGTTACTAGCACCAGCAGGAAATATGGAGAAATTAGAAATAGCATTTCATTATGGAGCTGATGCAGTATTTGTCGGTGGAACAATGTTTAGTTTAAGAGCTGGAAGTCATAATTTTTCAGACGAACAACTAAAAAAAGCAGTTGATTATGCGCATTTGTTAGGAAAAAGAATATATGTTGCACTAAATGTAATACCTCATAATGATGAATTTGAAATGTTACCTGATTATGTAAGATATTTAGAAGAGATAGGAATAGATGGAGTTATTGTAGCTGACTTAGGTGTTTTCCAAATAGTGAAAGAAAATTCTAGTTTGAAAATTAGTGTAAGTACACAAGCGAGTAATACAAATTGGCGTTCGGTAAAAATGTGGAAAGATATGGGAGCTAATAGAGTTGTTTTAGCAAGAGAGGTTTCTCTTGAAAATATAGTAGAAATAAAAAATAAAGTTCCAGATATAGAAATAGAAGTTTTTGTTCATGGAGCAATGTGTATGGCTGTTTCAGGTCGTTGTTTACTAAGTAATCATATGACAGGTAGAGATGCTAATAGAGGTGACTGTGCTCAATCCTGTAGATGGAATTATAATGTTGTAGAAGAAGAAAGTAATGGAATGTATATGGATACCAAAGAGAGTTCAGAAGAATCTTTTATTTTTAATGCTAAGGATTTATGTGCAATAAAAATTATAGATAAATTATTAGATTTAGGTATTGATTCACTTAAAATTGAAGGTAGAATGAAAGGTATTTATTATGTAGCTAATGTAGTAAAGGTCTATAAAGATGCAGTGGATAAATATTATTCAGGAAACTATGAATTTAATCCCAAATGGCTGGAAGAATTGGAATCAACATCTCATAGATCATACTCCACAGGTTTTCTTCAAGCTACACCACTAGAAGATGCAATGAATTATAATGATAGAAATTCATATAGTCAAACACATCAAATAGTAGCTAAAGTGGTTGAAGTTTTAGAAGATAATATGTATATTTTAGAAATTAGAAATAGACTTGAGGTAGGGGATAAACTAGAAGTTATAAATCCTACTTTTGGAATAAAAGAAATTGTTTTACCAAGAATGTTCATTATAAAAAAAGGTAATGAAACAGAGTCAGAATTTGCAAATCCAAATTCAAAAGTTAGAATAAAATTAAAGGATATAAATTTATCTAAATTTGATATGATAAGAAAAATAATGTAGGTAAAAAACACTTGGAAGCTTTTAGTTTTCAAGTGTTTTTTAATATATTAGGAAAGTATAGAATTATATGCCGTCAACTATTTACAATCAAAAATAT
>CAMTJB010000131.1 GCA_947072715.1 uncultured Fusobacteriaceae bacterium
CTGTATTACTTGGAAAAGGTTTACCAGGTTCAGCAGGAGTTGCAATAGGTAGAGTAGTACTTGCTTCTGAAAGAGTAAAAGTAAAAGAAAATACAATTCTTGTTAGAGAAGAAACATCTCCTGAAGATATTAAAGGTATAAGCTTAGCTCAAGGTATTGTTACTGTAAAAGGTGGAGCAACATCTCATGGTGCGGTTGTAGCAAGAGGAATGGGAAAATGCTGTGTTACAGGTTGTGGAGATATCGAAATAGATGACATTAAAAGAGAAATGAAAATAGGTGGACACATTGTTAAAGAGGGAGATTTTATCTCTATTAGTGGATATACAGGTGAAATTTTCTTAGGAAAAGTTTTACTTACAGAGCCTAAATTTGACGATAATTTAAAAAGATTTATCTCATGGTGTAAAGAGGCAAAAAGATTAGGAATAAGAATGAATGCAGATACAGTTGTTGACGCTGAAATAGGAAAAGCTTTTGGTGCAGAAGGAATTGGACTTTGTAGAACAGAACATATGTTCTTCCAAAAGGATAAAATTTGGACAATTAGAGGAATGATTTTAAGTGAAGATAAAGAGGAAAAAGAAGCTGCATTACATAAATTATATTTAATGCAAAAGGAAGATTTCTTTAATATTTTAAAAGTTGTTGGAGATGAAGTAGTAATAGTTAGACTATTAGATCCACCTCTACATGAATTCTTACCAAAAGAGCAAAAAGATAAGATTAAAATGGCAGAAATTTTAAATATATCTATGGAAGAGATGGAAAGAAGAATAAGAAACTTAAAAGATGAGAATCCAATGTTAGGACATAGAGGGTGTCGTCTTGCTATAACTCAACCAGAACTTTATAATTCACAAAGTAGAGCTTTAATAGAGGCTGCAATAGAGTGTCATAAGCAAGGAATAAAAGTGCAACCAGAAATAATGATACCTCTTATCTTAGGAGTATCAGAGTTTAGATATATTAAGAATAGTATTAAAGAAGAGATTGAAAAAGTATTTACAGAGTTTGGAATAAGAATAGATTATAAAATAGGAACAATGATGGAGGTTCCAAGAGCATGCTTACTTGCTGATGAAATAGCTCAAGAGGCAGAATTCTTTTCTTTTGGTACTAATGATTTAACTCAGATGACTATGGGACTTTCAAGAGATGATTCAGTTAAGTTTATAGGTGACTATAACGATAAAGGAATTTTAAAATTTGAACCATTTTCAACAATAGATGTAAGAGGAGTTGGAAAGTTAGTTAAGTTAGGAACTGATCTTGGAAGAAAAGGAAATCCAAATTTAGAAATAGGTGTTTGTGGTGAGCATGGTGGAGATCCAAGAAGTATAGAGTTCTTTGAATCTTTAAAATTAGATTACGTAAGTTGTTCACCTTTTAGAGTTTTAGTAGCAATAGTTGCAGCAGCTCAAAGCTATATTAAGGATAAACAAAGCAAGAAAACTATACCGGAACTAATAGAAAAAGAATCAGTTCGTATAGGAAAATTAAATAAGAAAAAATTACAATTTTAATGTTAGGTTAAGGATAAAAAAGGAGTAGTAATTTTACTGCTCCTTTTTTTATTAAAATGAAAAGCTTACCTACTAAGGGTTGTAATCTGTTGTATTACAGTTAATATGTAGAAAAATTGATTTTTTAGATTTATAAAGTTAAACTTAGATTAAATAGACTTGGATAAAAGTTTTTATTGAGGTTATTATTTTAAATTAAAAATATTTTTATTTAAAGGGGGAATTATACATGCCTAAATTTATGCCAGAGCCTTACAAAATTAAAGTGGTTGAGAATATGGCTCAACTAACAGCTGAAGAGAGAAAAGAAGCAATTGAAAAAGCTGGGTTTAACACATTTTTACTAAGATCTGATGAGTGCTATATTGACCTTTTAACTGATTCAGGAACAAATGCAATGAGTGATCATCAATGGGCTGGAATGATGGTTGGAGATGAAGCTTATGCTGGTTCTAAAAACTTTTATAAATTAGAGGAAACTGTAAGAGAGATATTTGGATTTGAATATGTTGTTCCAACTCATCAGGGAAGAGGAGCTGAAAATATACTATCAACAATTACAATAAAACCTGGTGATTATGTTCCAGGAAATATGTATTTTACTACAACAAGATTTCACCAGGAGAGAAATGGAGCTACATTTAGAGATGTTGTTATTGATGAAGCACATCAACCAGATAGAGATGATGTACCTTTTAAAGGAAATGTAGATTTAAAAAAATTCCAAGCTTTAATTGATGAAGTTGGAGCAGAGAAAATACCTTATATTTGCTTAGCTGTAACAGTTAATTTAGCAGGAGGGCAACCAGTTTCTATGGCAAATATTAAAGCTGTAGCTGAGTTAGCACATAAAAATGGAATAAAAGTTATGTTTGATGCTACAAGATGTGTGGAGAATGCTTATTTTATAAAAGAAAGAGAGGAAGGATATCAAGATAAAACTATAAAAGTAATTGTAAAAGAGATGTTTTCTTATGGTGATGGTTGCACAATGAGTGGAAAAAAAGATTGTTTAACTAATATTGGTGGATTTTTATGTATGAATGATTATGATTTATATCTTCAATCTACAGCAACTGTAGTTCAGTTTGAAGGGATGCCATCTTATGGAGGATTGGCAGGAAGAGATATGGAAGCAATGGCAATAGGATTAAGAGAAGCTGTAAATTATAACTACATTAGTCATAGGGTAAATCAGATTAGGTATTTAGGTGAAAAGTTAGAGGCTGCTGGAATCCCTATGGTAAAACCTTATGGAGGACATGCTATATTTTTAGATGCAAGAGAATTTTTACCTCATTTAACTCAAGAACAGTTTCCAGCTCAGGCTTTAGCAGCTGCTATATTTGAACATTCAGGTGTTAGAACAATGGAAAGAGGTATTGTATCAGCAGGTAGAGATATAAAAACAGGAGAAAATCATCATCCGAAACTAGAAACAGTAAGACTTACTATTCCTAGAAGGGTTTATACATACTCTCATTTGGATTATGTTGCTGAATCAATAATAGAACTTTATCAAAAAAGACATGAGATAAAAGGATTAAAATTTGAATATGAGGCAAAATTTTTAAGATTTTTTACAGGTAGATTTTCTCAAATTTAATATTAAAATTTTAAATTAAATACCAATATAAAGTTTAACTAATAAGAAAAAGTGACGATATTTTCGTCACTTTTTCTTATTTATAATATTTAATTATTAAAATTTTTATCTTTTTAAATGAATAATTTCTAAAGGAGTTTCTACACCTGCTCTATCTTTTATAGATATACCAATATACTCTTTAGTTCCTAAATCTTTTTTATTGATTTTAATAACTTGCTTTTCTTGAGAGTAATCTCTTCCTGTGATTTTTAAAATATTTTTTGGATTAGATGAATCAAAATCTTTATTATTGAATGTATACACAACATAAAATCTAGAATCATTACTTAAACTATCGTTAAATAGAAGTGAATATTCAACAGAATTTTTACCAATTTGGATATTTTTAATATTTTGAGTTTTCATTTTATCTAACCAAGGTTTAGCAGGGACTAAAGCTTTAGTATTAAAGTATTTATCTCTCAATAGAGATATATGTTGGTTTCTTGTAGTAGTACCCAGATCTGTCTTAGTATAGTCTAAAACTATATCTTTATATCCAAAGAAAACACTACCTTTTATAGCTAAATATTTTTGATTAAACTTCATTTGATTAGGAATCTCTTCAAAGTTTTTCCAATTATTATTTTTTCCAATAAAAAGATGTTTATAACTAGAATGACCAATATATAGTTGAGTTCTTGTAGAATTCATTTGCTTTGCCCACCAATGAACTAACTCCCCATAAGGTGCAGCACTTTGGTCGAATTCCCAATAGATTTGAGGGATAATATAGTCTATAGTTTCATCTTTAACCCATTTTCTTGTATTTGCATAAATATCTTTGTAAGAAGATGTAGACTTTAAAGGTGTTTTAGATCCAGCAGGATTATTGTCTGCATGATCCCACATTCCAAAAGGAGATATTCCCCATTGTACAGAACGTTGCTTAGTTTTATTAAACTTATCGATAGTTGATTTTACAGAGGAAACAAGAAGATCTATATTGTTTCTTCTCCAATTTTTAACATTTAAATCATAAGCTTCTCTATTTTTAGAATTATTTAAATTAGATATATAGTTGAATCCACGAGGATTTTTTGCAAAGGTTTTTCTATCTTCTAAATCATCTCCAAAGT
>CAMTJB010000132.1 GCA_947072715.1 uncultured Fusobacteriaceae bacterium
GAGCCTAAGATTAAATATTACTACTGTGTAACTGAAAAAACAGAAGAGTTATCAAGTGCTAAGTTAGAACTTTTAAAGAAAGAGTTTGAAGCATATATAGATTCTTTAATATAGTTATAAATGAAAAAAATTGGTATTATATAAATAGACATAATTAAACAATACTATTATAAAAAAAATTGGTGTGGGATTTAGATTAATATCCAAAATTAATCTAAATCCTAACTAATAATTTTTAATTAGTGAGAGTTTCAAAAATAAATTTGAGAGGAGAAGAAATTTTGGTAGATGCGATATATATTCATGTGCCCTTTTGTAAAAGTTTATGTAGCTATTGTGATTTTTTATCTTTCTCAAATACGTCTGACGCAGATAGAAAAAGATATGTAGATTATTTAATAAAAGAGATAAACATGTATACGAACAAAAATAAAAGCATGACTTTTGATACAATTTATTTTGGTGGAGGAACACCTTCTATTTTAGATCCTGAGGATTTAAAAAGAGTTTTAGATGAACTTCATATTAAAGAGGGATGTGAAATTACTATAGAGGTAAATCCTAAAAGTGTTGATTTAGAAAAGCTTAAAAGATTTAGAGCCATTGGGATTAATAGATTAAGTATAGGACTGCAAAGTTTTAGTGATAGGATGCTAAAGACATTAGGTAGAGGTCACAATAGTAGTGAAGGGATACAGTGTTATTTAGATGCTAGAGAAGCAGGATTTGATAATATTAGTTTAGATTTAATGTTTTCACTGCCAGGTCAGACAATTGAGCAATTAGATGATGATTTAGAAAAACTTTTTGAATTAAACCCAGAGCATTTTTCTATATATTCATTAATCTGGGAAGAGGGAACTCCTTTTTATGAACAGTTACAAAAAGGAATATTAAAAGAAACTGATAATGAATTAGAAGCAGACATGTTTAATCTAATAATTGAAAAAAGTAAGAAAAGATTGTATAATCATTATGAGATATCTAATTTTTCTAAAGAAAATAAGGGAAGTAGACACAATAGCAAATATTGGAGAAATTCTGAATATTTAGGTATTGGACTTGGTGCTTCTGGATATGTGGGAAATGAGAGATATAAAAACTTTTCAACTTTTAAAGAGTATTATGAGTCTATTGATAATATAGAGAGACCTATAGACTTAGAAGAAGTTGAAATAGTAGATTTAGATTTAAAGGAATCATATAGAAATATGTTAGGATTAAGACTTTTACAAGAGGGTGTAGCACCTTCTGAAAAATTTGTAGAAAAGTTTAAAGAATTAGAGCAAAAAGGATTACTGAAAAAAGTTGAAGATAAGTATGTATTAACTAAAAATGGATTATTTTTTGCTAATGATGTATTTCAAGAGTTAATATAAAAGGTGGTGTAAGAGTGAGTTCAGACTATCAACTAGACACTGAATTAATAAAAGAGAATATTGAAAAAGTAAAAGAAGATATTCAAAAATACTCTCCTTATCCAGAAAAAGTAAAGCTAGTTGTAGTTACAAAATATTTTGATTATAACGGTGTGGAGAGAGTATTAGAAGCAGGTCATAATATTGTTGGAGAAAACAAAGGTCAAGTAATAAGAGATAAAGAAAGTTATTTCAATGAAAAATTCCAAAATTTTCCTAATGAAAAAAAAGATATTCAATGGCATTTTATTGGAAATTTACAGAAAAACAAGATAAAATATATTGTTAAATGTGTAGATTTAATCCATTCTATCAATAGATTATCAGTTGCTCAAGAACTCGATAAAAAAGCTAAAGAGATTGGAAGAGTAATAGATATACTTTTAGAGATAAATGTTGCAGGAGAAGAGAGTAAAGAGGGGTATAAATTAGAAGAACTAATGTTAGAAATTCCAGAGTATTTAAAACTTGAAAATTTAAAAGTTAAAGGGCTTATGACAATGGCTCCAAATACAGAGGATGAAGGAGTACTAAAAGGTACTTTTGCAAAACTTAGAGAAACTAAAGAAATTTTAAATGAAAAATATTTCAATAATTCTTTAACAGAGTTATCAATGGGTATGAGTGGCGATTATAAAGTAGCTCTTGCAGAAGGGGCAACAATTATAAGAGTTGGAACAAAAATATTTGTAAAAGAAAATTAAAAAGGAGAAATATAAATGAACAATTTTTTTAAGAAAACTAAAGAACTTTTAGGAATGGAAGAGATAGACGAAAGAGAAGATATCTACGAAGAGGATCTATTTGAAGATTCAAAGCATGAAGAAAAATCAAAAGATAAAAACAAAAATAAAAAACAAGTAAAAGGAAAAAAGACTAATCAGTTATCTGCTGAAGATGAGTTACTTTTAAGTAATGTTGAAGAAGAGAAAGTTGAAGAGGTTCCAGTAAAAACTGAAGAGGAAAGATATCAAACTATATTTGTGGATCCAAAAGAGTTTTCTGAGTGCAAGAAAATTGCTAACTATATCAGAAATGATCAAATGGTAACTTTAAACCTTGAGTACTTAGATACAGAAAAAGCACAAAGAATGATGGACTTTTTAATGGGTGCAATGCTTGTTAAAGGAGCTTCTTTTATTGAAATCAGTAAAAAAGTATATACATCAGTTCCAAAAAGTGTAAAAGTTCACTACGAAGGAAAAAGAGATTTAAATGGCAAGTTTTATGATGGTGGAGAAGAAGATACAAGCAAATAATTTTATATGAAAATTGAGGAGTAAAAATATTAATGAATAAAAAAGTAAGAGCTTTGGCACTATTTTCAGGGGGACTTGATAGTTCTCTTGCAATAAAAGTTGTTTTAGAGCAAGGAATAGAAGTAATTGCATTAAACTTTGTATCACACTTTTTTGGTGGGTATAACGAGAAAGCTGAAAATATGGCTAAACAACTTGGTGTGAAGTTAGAATATATAGAGTTTCAAAAAAGACATATGGAAGTAGTGAAAAACCCTGTCCATGGACATGGAAAAAACATGAATCCATGTATTGATTGTCACTCTTTAATGTTTAAAATAGCTGGAGAATTATTAGAAAAATATGATGCTCAATTTATTATTTCAGGAGAAGTTTTAGGACAAAGACCAATGTCTCAAAATGCTCAGGCTTTAGAGAAAGTAAAAAAACTTTCAGAAGTGGGAGATTTAGTAGTAAGACCACTTTCTGCTAAGTGTTTACCAATATCTAAGCCAGAACAAGATGGATTAATAGATAGAGAGAGATTATTAGATATACAAGGTAGAGGTAGAGGATACCAAATGGAACTTATGGAGAAATACGGATTAGTAGATTATCCAAGTCCTGGTGGAGGGTGCCTTCTTACTGATATAGATTACTCAAATAAATTAAAAGCTTATAGAGATGATGGACTTTTAGAGGATGAACATTCAATCCTTTTTCATTTAACAAAATTAGCTAGAGTATTTAGATTTGGTCCTAAAAAATATGTTTTTGTTGGAAGAGATAATGATGCAAATCACAAAATGATGGAATATAAAGAGCAAGTAGATCACATGATTAGAGCTTTTGATGTTCCTGGTCCAATTATATTATTAGTTGGAGATTTTACAGAAGAGGAAAAAAGTTTAGCGAGAGATTTCTATTCTAGATATTCTAAAGTAAAAGGAAAAGAGAGCATTTATATATTATTTGATGAGATAAAAACAGAAGTAAAGCCTATAGATATAGAAAAAGTAGAAATGCTTCAGAGAGAGTATCAGGATTTAGGAAAAAAGAAGAAGAAAAAAGATTAATTTTTTAAATTAAGAAGGTTAAATTTAGGAAAAATAATAAATAAAATAAGATAGAAAAAATATCCAGTTCTCTGGATATTTTTTCTATATGTGAAATTGTAGGAGATTAATATGGTGGATTTAAAAAAGGATTTAGAGGTTATAAAAGAGGAAAAAATTCTTACTAAAGCTGAAAGAATAGAAGAAAGTATAAGAACAAAATATAGAAAGAAAATTTGGTCAAAATTTATAAAAGGTGTAAAAGAGTACAATCTTATAGAAGATGGAGATAAGATTGCTGTTGGAGTTTCTGGTGGAAAAGATAGCTTACTTCTTGCAAAGCTTTTTCAAGAGTTAAAAAAAGATAGAAGCAAGAAATTTGAAGTTGCTTTTATATCAATGAATCCAGGATTCCAAGCTATGGATATGGAACAATTCAAAAGAAATTTAGAAGAGATGGATATACCTTGTGAAGTATTTGAAGCTAATGTTTGGGAAGTTGCTTTTAATGAAAATCCAA
>CAMTJB010000133.1 GCA_947072715.1 uncultured Fusobacteriaceae bacterium
CTCATAGACTGGGTATTTCTAAGATAAAATGGGAATTAGAGGATTTAGCTCTTATGTATCTTCAGCCTGAAGCTTATGAAGAGTTAAAAAAATTAATAGACAATCAAAAAGCTGATAGAGAATTTTATATAAAGTCAGTAATGGATGAAATTGAAAAATCTATTAAATTAGTTGGAGTAAAAGCAACTATTAGTGGAAGATTTAAGCATTTTTATAGTGTTTATAAGAAAATGTATGAAAAAGGAAAAGCTTTTGATGATATTTATGATTTAATAGGGATAAGAATAGTTACAGAGACTAAGGCAGAATGCTATCATATATTAGGAATTATTCAAAGTAAATACACTCCTGTACCAGGAAGATTTAAAGATTATATCTCAGTTCCAAAACCAAATAATTATCAATCTATTCATACAACAATAATAGGACCTTTAGGAAAACTTATTGAAATTCAAATTAGAACTCATGAAATGGATGTTATAGCTGAAGAGGGAATTGCAGCTCACTGGAGCTATAAAGAAAAAACAGATGTTACAAAAAGTGATAAAGTTTATGGTTTAATAAGGGGTATGATTGAAAATTATCAAAATGAAAGCACAAATTCTCAAGGGTTTGTAGAAACATTTAAAGAAGAGTTGATGAAAGAAAGTGTTTATGTAGTTTCCCCTTTAGGAGATGTAGTAGAACTAATTTCAGGTGCAACTCCTCTTGATTTTGCATTTCATATTCATACAAATGTAGGGTGTAAATGTGTTGGAGCAAAAGTAAACGGGAAAATAGTTACACTGGATTATAAATTAAAAAATGGTGATAGCGTAGAGATAATAACTTCTAAAAATGCTAAAGGCCCAGGAAATGACTGGCTAAATATAGTTGTAACAAGTGGTGCTAAGAACAAAATAAGAAAATGGTTAAAAGAAAAAAAGTTTGCTGAAAATGTGAAAATTGGAAAAGATGTAATAGAAAATGAGATAGAAAAAATAGGAATGACTTTAAAGAATTTTGAAGAAGATCCTATTGTTAAAAAACATATGGAAAAGCATGTTATTGTATCAATTGATGATTTTTATTTTCAATTAGCAGAAAAAAGAAGTAAAGTTGATGTAATAATGACTAAGCTTAAAGCTTTTTATGAAAAAGAAAAGCTAGAAAAAGAAACAGAGGAAAGTTTAATTTCTAAAAGTTTAGAAAATAGTAATTTGAAAAGAGATAAATCAGCTAAAAAGAATGATTATGGTATAATAATTGATGGATCAAATAATACCCTTATGAAGTTTGCAAAGTGTTGTACGCCACTTCCTGGTGATGATATAGCTGGTTATGTGACAAAGTTAACTGGAATAACTGTTCATAGAAAAGATTGTGTGAATTTCCAAAATATGGTAAAGTTAGACGGTGCTAGAGAGATTGATGTGAAATGGGATCCAGCATTAGTTGGAAAGAAAATTAATAAATATAAGTATGCCTTTACTATTTATGCAAATGATAGACCACAATTATTAATGGATATTGTATCTTTAGTAGCTCAACATAAAATAAATCTTGTATCTATAAACTCTTATGATTTTATTAAAGATGGAAATAAAGTTATGAAAGTGAAGTTAGTAATTGATATAAGTGATCAACAAGAGTATAAATCTCTTGAAAATAATATACTTAAAATTAGAGATATAATCTCTATAGAAAGATAAAAGAGAAGTAGAATTGAAAATATATAAAATTTAGGAGATGTGAATGAACAAAAAATTACCAGTAACATATGAAAAAGTATCAACAGATGGAAAGGCTAGAGCAGGTGTTGTAACAACTCCTCACGGTCAAATAGAAACTCCAGTTTTTATGCCTGTTGGAACACAAGCAACAGTAAAAACAATGACTCCAGAAGAGTTGGAAGAGATAGGATCAGAAATAATATTAGGTAATACATATCATCTTTATTTAAGACCAAGTGACGAACTTGTGGCTAAATTTGGAGGATTACATAAATTTATGAATTGGAATAAACCTATTTTAACAGATTCAGGAGGTTTCCAAGTTTTTAGTTTAGGAGCTAGAAAAACTGAAAACGGAGATTCGGTATCTTTAGTAAAAATAACTGAAGAGGGAGTTAATTTCAGATCTCATATAGATGGATCGAAGCATTTCATATCTCCAGAAAAATCAATAAATATTCAAAATAATCTAGGATCGGATATAGTTATGTTATTTGATGAGTGCCCTCCAGGATTATCAGATAAAAAATATCTTATTCCTTCAATAGAAAGAACAACTAGATGGGCAAAAAGATGTGTTGAAGCTCATAAAAATCCAGATAAGCAAGGTTTATTTGCAATTGTTCAAGGTGGAATTTATGAAGATTTAAGACAAAAGAGTTTAGATGAACTATCTACGATGGACGAGAGTTTTTCAGGATATGCAATTGGTGGTCTTGCTGTAGGAGAACCGAGAGAAGATATGTATAGAATCCTTGATTATATAGTTGAAAAGTGTCCTGATAACAAGCCAAGATACTTAATGGGAGTAGGAGAGCCAATAGATATGTTAGAGGCTGTAGAATCTGGAATAGATATGATGGATTGTGTTCAACCTTCAAGAATAGCAAGACACGGAACTATATTTACAAAATATGGTAGATTAGTAGTAAAAAATGCAAGTTATGCTGAGGATGATAGACCTTTAGATGAAGGGTGTCAATGCTATGTTTGTAGAAATTATACAAGAGGATATATCAGACATCTGTTTAAAGCAGATGAGATTTTAGGAGCAAGACTTGCTACTTATCATAATTTATACTTCCTTTTAAAAATGATGAAAGATGCTCGTAAAGCTATTATAGATTCTAAATTTATGGAATTTAAAGACGAATTTATGAAAAACTACAACATGGGTAAAAAATCAGAGTGGATTATACCTAAGAAAATTTAATTTTTAAAATAAATAAATAAATAAATAAATAAATAAATAAATAAATAAATAAATAAATAAATATTAATAAAACTGTGAGGTGAAAAATGATAAAAAGATTTTTTGAATTTCTACTCACTTTTTTATTTTTTGTAAATTTTTCTTTTTCTCAAGATAAAATAGATGATAAAGTAAATTCTGAAAATAAAAAAGTAACTGTAATATCATTATCCCCAGCTATAACAGAAACTCTTTTTTATTTTGGGTATGGAAAAAATATAATTGGAAGAACTGATTATTGTACTTATCCTAATGAGGCAAAGAAAATATCAAGTATGGGAAGTATGTTTAGTCCTAATGTAGAAAAAATAGTATATCTGAAGCCAGATTATATAATATTTCAATCTCATTATGATAAAAGGTTAAAAAAGCAATTAGAGGATATGGGATTAAGAACCTTAACTTTAGAGACACCAACATCAATTAAAGAGATATTAGAAAGCTATGCTACTATATTATCTATTTTTAATGTTGATTTAGATAAAAATGAAAAATTTGTTGCTATAAAAAATAATATAGATACGCTAATAGCTAATGGAAAAAAAATAAAAAATAGACCGAAGATTTACTATTCTTTAGGCTCTGGACATGTTGAATACACAGCAGGAAAGGGAAGTTTTATAGATGATGCCATAAAGATAACTGGTGGAAAAAATATTGTTGAAGATTCTGGTTGGACTTATCCTTTGGAGGCTTTAATAGTTAAGCAACCAGATATTATTATAATAAGTAAGGAAAAGTATGAAGCCATGGCTTCAAATAGTAAATATAATCAATTAGAAGCTTTAAAAGATAGTGGAAGAGTAATTATTGCTGAGGAAGATGAAATAACAATTTCAACTCCAAGATTATTACTTATAACCCTTAATAAAATTCAAAAAGCTATTATTAATTTTAATTATATAAATAATAGAGAATGAGGTATTTCATATGGAAATAAATTTAAATAATGAGATGAAACTCTTAATGACTCAAGATCAGAGGCTTTCTCTGTCTATTTTAAGATTTTCTACTAAAGAATATAGAGAATTTATTCAAAAGAATTTAAAAGATGAGTTATTAATGCTCAGTAGTAAAAATAATGAAAATGACACTAATGAAATGGATAGTTTTTCTTATTCAAAATCAGATGAAAAGATCTTAACAGAATATTTATATGAGCAACTTTCGTATTTAAAAGTTGAAAAAAAGATAAAAGAAGTTTGTAGCTATATTATTGAGAGCTTAGATGAAAGAGGATATTTTAATATGGAACTCAATAG
>CAMTJB010000134.1 GCA_947072715.1 uncultured Fusobacteriaceae bacterium
ATGTTCTGCTGGAATGTCTACAAGTCTAGTAGTAAGAAAAATGAGAGATGTTGCTCAAAAGAAAGAGTTAGATGTAGAGATAGAGGCTATGGGATTAGAAGAATTTCATAATAAGTTAGAAGAGTACGATGTTTTTCTTTTAGGACCACAAGTACGTTATAAGAGGGATGAACTAGATGGAATAGCTAGAGAAGTTGGAAAAAGAGTAGAGGTAATTAATTCTATGGATTATGCCATGATGAAAGGTGAAGAGATATTGAATTTTGCTTACTCATTAATGAATTAAGCTTTAGTAAATCAAAAAGGTAATAAAAATAATAAAAAGCAAAATATATATTTTAAGGAGAAGAGAGTGAATATAGAAGAGATAGCAATGGAACTAGTTGGAAATGCCGGAGAAAGTAGAAGTTTAGCTTTTGAAGCTTTAAATGCAGCAAAAAAAGGCGACTATGAAGAGGCTGAGAAAAAATTAAAAGAGTCTAAAGAAAAGATGCTAAGAGCTCATCATATTCAAACAGAATTAATTTGTAAAGAAGCTGATGGTGAAAAAATTGAGTTAGGGCTTATAATGGTTCATGCTCAAGACCACCTAATGACAGCAATCTTAGCTAGAGATTTAATAACTGAAATGATAGAAGTTTATAAAAAAGTAAAATAAAAATAAATGGGGGGAAATTATTATGGAAAAATTTATGAAATTTTCAGAAAAATACTTAGTTCCTTTTGCTGAAAAGATGTCAAGAAACAAGTATTTAACAGCTTTAAAAGATGGATTTGTATATACAATTCCTTTTTTAATAGTAGGGTCTTTTGTATTATTATTAGTAAACTTACCTTTTACAGATCCAAATTCACCGCTATACATTGAATGGTATACGAATTTTATTGCGGCGAATAAAAAAGACATGGTACAGCCTTTTTATGTAAGTATGGGAGTTATGTCATTGTTTGTCTCTTTTGGAATTGGGTATAGCCTTTCGAACCAGTATAAGCTTAATGGAATAACAGGTGGATTTTTAACACTATTTTCATTTATGTTAACAAGTGCTAAGGTAGATTGGGTACCTATGTCAACGGATCCTTATGTAAAATCAGTATTCTTTATTGATGGTGGTTGGATGCCGGTAATGGATGCTAGATATTTAGATGCTAAAGGATTGTTCTCAGCAATTATATTTTCTTTTATCTCTATAGAGATTTATAGATTTATGCATGGTAGAAAATTAGTTATAAAATTACCAGATTCAGTACCACCAGCAATAGTAAAATCTTTCGAACTATTAACACCAATTATTGGGGTAATTCTTGTATTACAACCTCTTAATATCTTAATTCAAAGATCAGGAAAAATGATTCCAGAACTTATTATGGAGCTTTTCGCACCAATAATAACAGCTTCAGATACATTACCTGCTGTTTTATTAGTTATATTAGTAACTCATGTACTATGGTTTGCAGGTTTACACGGAGTAAACGTTGTGGTAGCAGTTATAAATCCTATAATATTATCAAACCTTGCTACAAATCAAACAGCGTTACAAGCTGGTCAAGAATTACCAAAAATATTTGCAGGTGGATTCTTAGATGCTTTTGTTTACTTAGGAGGGGCAGGAGCAACTTTAGGATTAGCAATAGCTTTATCAAGAAGTAAACTAGATCATTTAAGATCAATTGGAAAATTTTCAATAATTCCTGGAATTTTCAATATAAATGAACCGATTATATTTGGAGCACCAATAGTAATGAATCCAATACTATTTATACCGTTTATAGGGGTTCCTATGATAAATACAGTTATAGCATGGACAGTCGTAAAAATGGGATTAGTTCCTAAAATTGTAAGTTTAGTACCATGGACAACACCAGGTCCAATAGCAGCTTTATTAGCGACTAATTTTAGTATTGTAGCTTTCCTTTTAAGTTGTGTTTTAATAGCTTTATCGTATGTTTTATATCTTCCTTTTGTGAAAGTTTATGAAAGGAGTTTAGAGGTATGAGAAGATTAGGAATATCGCTGTATCCAGAAGGTGCAACTTTAGATTCTAATAAAAGATATGTAAATAAAGCTAGTGAATGCGGTTTTGATAGAATATTTACTTGTCTTTTATCTGTTGATGGGGATAAAGAAAAAATTGTCTTAGAATTTAAAGAGCTAATGGAACATTGTAAAAATAAAGGTTTTGAAATAATCGTAGATGTAGCACCAAGTATATTTAAAGATTTAGGAATTACTTATGATGACTTATCTTTCTTTAAAGAGATTGGAGTAGATGGGTTAAGATTAGATGAAGGTTTTTCTGGATTAGAAGAGTCTATGATGACCTTTAATAAAGAGGGATTAAAGATAGAACTTAATGTTAGTCAACCTAATTGTTATTTAGAAAATATACTTTCTTATGAGTCAGATAAACATATGTTATTAGGATGTCATAATTTTTATCCTAAAAAACATACTGGATTAAATAGAAAATTATTTTTAGAAAATTCAATGAAATACCAAAGAAATGGAGTTAGAGTTGCAGCATTTATATCATCTCAAGAAGCAACTTTTGGTCCATGGAAAGTATCTGAAGGGCTATGTACATTAGAAGAACATAGAGAAATAAAAGATATTACTGTTCAAGCAAGAGATTTATGGAATACAGGTGTAGTTGATGATGTAATAATAGCAAATTGCTTTGCTAGTGATAAAGAGTTGGAAGATTTAGGTAAATTAAGAAGAGGGCTTTTAGAACTTGATGTAGAGTTAGAAGTTGAACTAAGTGAGGTAGAATATAAAATTTTATTTTCAGAACTTCATTTTCAAAGGGGAGATTGCTCTGAATATTCAATTCGTTCAACTATGCCAAGAGTAAAGTATAAAAAAGAAGAGATAAAGATGAAGAACGCTAGAGATATTAAAGTTGGGGATGTATTAATAGAAAATTCAAAGGTTACAAGATATAAAGGGGAGGTGCACATAGCTCTTAAAGATTTAAAAAATGAAGGAAACTACAATGTAGTAGGGAGTATTAGAAAAGATAATTTTATCTTTTTAAATACAGTTAAACCATGGCAAAAATTTAAGTTAAAAACGGGGGGAAATTACAATGAAAAAATTTAAAGCTTTATTATTTTTAACTACATCTATTATAGCCTTAGGAGCAAGTTCAGAATTAAATACTACTGATGTAAAAGAGATGACGCCAGCAGTAAGAGCTATAATTGA
The DNA here is from genome assembly GCA_947072715.1 of uncultured Fusobacteriaceae bacterium. The sequence continues at coordinate 3,209 of CAMTJB010000134.1, forward strand.
AAAATATAAAAAAGAAAATGAAGAGTTAAAGAAAATTATTGGAAAAGAGGTAAATATAAAAGGTGGAGAAGAAGCTCCAGATGAAAAAATAGAAGAAGGAGTTAAAAAGGAACAGTGGGCTTTTTCAAGTAGAACATATATTGAAAGAGAGGATTATAGCTTACCTGGTAATGATTTTGGGAATACAGAAGATATCTTTATGCTTGGAGTAGGAGTAAGTGCAGTAAAAGGGAAATTAGGATTACACCTTAATACTGAGCAAAGAATGACAGGAACTATGAATTCTAACGGAGCAGATAATTTAAATACAAGAAATGATTATAAAGTTAGATATCAATTAACAGATGAGGTAGGAGTTCACTTTAAATATAGAAGTGAAAGAGGAAACAAGAAAAGAGATGCTTATGCTGCTGAACAGAATAGAAACAGAGATAGATTTGAGTTAGGAACTGACTTTAATTTATATGAAGGTATGTGGTCTGGTTGGTTAGTTGGAGGACATGATATTGATAGCCAAAAGGATAATAAGAATAAAGGGAATTACTATGAAGGTGATATGGGACCAACTTTCCAAGTTACAGAGAAGTTAGCTTTAAGACCAACTGTGTACTCAACAGGAGAGTTTTATGATAATAATGATGAGACAATGCTTGATCATCAACTTAGATTAATGGCTATTTACCAATGTAGTGAAAATTTAACTCTTATGCCAAGAGTGAGATATTCATTATCAAGAACTTTAGAAGAGGATTCTTATAGCTATAGATACGACAGTGATTATAGAGTGAGAGCAGAATTTTTATTCAACTATGTGCTAACAGCCTCTTCATCAATAGATGGAGGTATAGCGTATGATTGGCAAGATAGAAATTATAAGAGAAAAGATTCTACTGGTAGAAGATATGATGAAACTAAGAGTATAGATATGTTATGGTATACTTTAGGATTTACATACTCATTTTAATAGGTAAAATATTAAGTGAAATAAATGGGGGAATATAGAGA
>CAMTJB010000135.1 GCA_947072715.1 uncultured Fusobacteriaceae bacterium
TCAATATACAGTCCTCCTACTTTAGTAATATAAATAATTAATAATATATTAAAATTTTATAGGGGTCTCCAATCTCCTAAGAAAATTATTAACTTTTACAAAGATTTTAATCTATCTGTAAATTTAAAAATTCACTTAACTTTGGAAAACCCCCATATTCTAACTTATTATTTTCTTATTTATTTCTATTATTTCTTATCTCTTTCTAAATAATTTTTAACACATTGCTTTGTCTCTATAACTATTTCATCAATAGATAAGTTTTCTGGTTCTAAAACTTCAAGTATCTCAACAGATAATTCCCCTCTCTTTATTTTTGAAGAACCTGGTTTCAGAATATCATATGCTCCATCTATTCCAAAAACAACCACTGGTACATTTAACTCTTTTGATAAGATAGCAAAACTCTTCTTAAATTCTTGTAACTCTCCGTCACGAGTTCTTGCTCCTTCTGGGAATATAACAACATTATTTCCCTCTTTAAGAGCTTTAGCTAAAACCTTTAAACTCTCTTTAATATTCTTATTCATATCTATAATTATAGTATTCGAGTGATTAGCAACCCATTGTTTCCAAGGCTCTCTAAACTGCTCTGAAATTCCTAAGTAATAAGTTTTCTTAGCTTGATTATAATTTAATAGTTGTGAAAATGCAAAGGCATCTATCATTGATTGATGATTTCCTGCAAAAATAACTGGCTTATTTGGTATTTTATCCATTCCACCTTTTGTTAATTTCGCATAGAATTTAAATGCTGGTTTTAAAATTAATATATTTATTACTGTTGCAAAGCAAATTCCATGAGGAAGTTTTTGCTCAACTGGTGTAGAGAATATTTTTTTCCAATCTATTTCGCTCTCTTTAAACTCTCCACCTTGCTCTTTTATATAATCTGCAAGTTCTCTTACCAATTTATATTTAGAAAGATCTTCTTCTGAAATTTCTATTCCATAATTTGCTTCTAAATATGCTATTAATTCTACATTATCTAAAGAATCCATACCAATATCAATCTCTAAATGTGAATCTGCAAATATTTCTGCATCTGGATGAACTTTTTGTAAATAACTTTTCAATATAACAAACTCTTCAGTTTCTATATAGTCTGATTTTCCTTTCTTTACTACATCAGTTTCACTTTCTTTTAAAAAATCTTTTAATTTAAATCTCTGTAACTTTCCAAGTTTAGTCTTTGGTAACTCTTGAGAAACTATTTTTGTCTCTAATATTTTTTTATAATTAGGAGCTGAAGCATTATATCCATCTATAATTTTCCATTTTAAATCCTCTTTTATATTTACAATCCCTTCTTGCTTTGCTATATCGAAATCTGGAAGTATTAAAGCCATTAAATGATTGTTATTCTCTATAACAGCTACCTCTTTAATTACACCTTTACTAGCTCTTTGTAGCTCTATTTCTATATCTGCTGGATTAATATTTTTTCCATTAGAAAGAACTATCATCTCTTTCTTTCTTCCACTTATTGTTAAGTGGTTTCCGTCAAAGAACCCTAAATCTCCAGTATGGAACCATCCATCTTTATCTATTGCTGCTGCTGTAGCTTCAGGTTTCCCATAATAACCTTTCATTATATTATCACCAGTTACTAGAACTTCTCCATCTTCAGCAATTTTTACAGTTACTCCAGGAATTACAACTCCAACTGTTCCTGCTTTTATATCATTTGGACGATTAAAAGATATTATAGGAGACGTTTCTGTTAGTCCATACCCTTCTAACATTTTAAATCCTAAAGTTTTAAAATCACTCGTAATATTTCCATCTAATTTTGCTCCACCAGATACAAATACACTTATGCAACCTCCAAATCCTTCATGAACTTTCTTGAAGATTAATTTAGAAAAAGTTTCATTATTTACCTTTTCAGCTATTTTAAATAATTTCTTAGCCATTCCTGATGCATTAACTTTTGTCATAATACCTTTGTGTAACATCTCCCAAATTCTAGGAACTCCTACAACTACTGTAATTTTATATCTATTTAATGCTCCTCTTAAAGCATCAGAAGATAGTTCTTTTAAAATTACAAGAAGTCCTCCAAAATATATTGGAAGTAATACTGTTGTACATAATGGTAAAATATGATGGAATGGTAACACTCCTAAAATTCTATCTTTTTCTGTTACAACTTCTATCTCTCTTACTGCATTCATGTTAGACATAATATTACCAAAAGTTAACATAACACCTTTTGGCTCTCCAGTTGTTCCTGATGTATAAAGTATAACTAATGTCTTATCATTTTCTGGTTGTTTAATTCCAGTTTCCTCTTCAACAAAATTTTCAATAACATTAATATCCTCAAATTTTAATATTATTACATCTGATTCTACTTTTTCTTTTGCTTTTACAGCAATTTCATAGTTCTGTTCAGATACAAACATATATTTAGGTTCTGAATCCTTTAACACATAAGCAACTTGATCAACTTCATAACTTGCATCTATATTAATTGCAATTCCCTCTTTATCCCAAACTGCAAAAAATGAATATATAAATTCTGGTCTATTTTCTGTAAAAATTACTACACGATCATCCTTTTCTATATTGATTAAAGATGCGTAATATTTTGCACTGTTGATAACATCCCTATAAGAGTATTCAATATCGTTATAAATAATGGCAGTCTTTTTTCTGTTATACAAAAAATTCATATGTATATACCTCTCTTTATTTTATGATTTATCATGCTTATTATAGCATATTTTCAATTTATTTTAAGAATTTCATTTTTTTACGCTATTTTATTTTAGTTTTTTTACTCCTAATTTTTAAAGGAAATTTTGTCTTAATTTTTATATATGTAATTTCTATCTAGTCATTTATAATATATATCCCCTCCTTCCATTATTTATATTGATTAGATTTACCAAATGTGTTAATATAACAATTGTAATGGTTCAAAATAGAATATATTTTAAAGGTTTATAATTGATAGTTAATAATGCGTTGTTGACTATCTGGGAAATAGGTTAAATTCCTATGCGGTTCCCGCCACTGTAATGAGGATGAAAGTAGCATAACCACTGAGAAATTGGGAAGGGCTATTAGTAAAGTGATTCTAAGCCAGGAGACCTGCCTTTAAAATTTTCATACTTTACCACGTGGAATGGGAAGTGTAGAAGTCTTTTGATGCTCTTTTGTTTTTATTCAATTAATTTATTCAGAATAATTTTACTTGTATAGTTTTTCTATATTTAGGTTATCTAAATAATTATAAAAAATAATCTCATTAGATACAACTTAGCTTTTATTCTCCCTCCAATTTAAACTTTGGGGGTTTTTTTATGAAAAAATTATTATTGGTAGCAACTTTTATTGCTATTTATACTTCTGCTGTTTCAGTTAATACTGAAGATGCAGTTGCTTACTCTTCTGTTAAATTAGAAGATAGTATTATAAGTGAGTCAAACTTTGAAACTGACGTTGTCTCTACACCTAAAAATGTAACTATAATTACAAAGGAAGAGATTAAAGAAAAAGGAGCTAAAAATGTTGCAGAAGCTTTAAAATCAGCTCCAGGAATTACAGTAAGAACTTTAACTGGTGGGGAACCATCATTTGATATGCGTGGACAAGGTCCAAATGCAAAATCTAACGTTTTAGTTTTATTAGATGGATCACCACTTAACTCTATTGATATGTCTGGTTATAAGACTAACCATATTGCTATTGATAGCATTGAAAGAATTGAAATTATCCCTGGTGGTGGTGGGGTTCTTTACGGTGACGGCGCTGTTGCTGGTATGATTAATATCATCTCTAAAAGACCAGAGAATATGACAAACTATGGCTCTGTAGGAATGGAAGCAGGTTCTTATGATTTCTTTAAGTATAATGTTAATTATGGAACAAAAATTAATGATAATCTATTCTTCAAAGTAGATTACACAGATAAAAGCTCTAATGCATATCGTGATTATGCTGAATCAGATATGGGATCTTTCTCAACTAGTTGGTTATACCTTATGAATGATAGCTCTTTAGATTTTAAGTACTCACATTCTAAAGAAAACTTTAAAATGCCAGGAGCTCTTTATAGAGATGACATTAATAAAGATAGAAAGCAAAGTTTAAAAGCTAATAGAACAGAAGGAGATAACGAAAATAATATTTTCAACTTAAAATATACTACTAACTTAAGTAAAAATTTAGAATTTGTACTTTATACAGATTACAGTACTCAAG
>CAMTJB010000136.1 GCA_947072715.1 uncultured Fusobacteriaceae bacterium
ATTATAGACATTGAATTTAGACAATTAGTCAATGGCAGTATTAAAAATATAAGTACAGAAGCTAAAAAAGCTAGAGGGTTATTTTTAAATTATATGATAACAAATAAAATTAAAGATGTCATAAAGTTAAAAGAGTTCAATCTTGAAGGATATAATTTTTCAGAAGAGGATTCAGAAAAGCATAAGTTAATTTTTATAAAGAAATAAAATTAAAGCCCCAACCGTGAGTTTCCATAATACTCATGGTTGGGGATTAGTTTTGTTTTTTTAAATCCCTAAAGTGCTAGCAATAAGGGATTAATTAGAATTTATTTTCAATTAGTTGTAATACAATATCATCTAACATAACTTTATTTTTTTCAATAAAACGTTCAGTATCTAATGCAAGATTTTTTATATTATTTTTTGATGAATCATCTAAATTCAATGAAGAATTATAAAGTTGAGGATTCAATCTAAAATAATTCCACTTATTATTACTTGAGTCGAATATTTTCTTTAAAATAAAGTCGTCAGTATTTGATTGAGATGAAAAAAGAATATCTATAATAGGAAGAGCCCATTTAGCCCCACCTTTACTTTTTAAATGTTCATAGTTATGATAACCACTTTTTTTACCCGTGCCGATAGATATTAAAAGCATATCTTTGTTATATAAATATGAAGATTTTTTTTCATTTAAAAGCTCTGAAAAATTTATATTTCTAGCCTCAGCATATGCTATTAAAGCAGGATTATTAGCAAACAACCCACCATCAATGCAATTATAGACTTTTCCATTCTTACAAGTTAGTCTTTTTGCTTCAAAATATACTGGTGCTGAAGATGTAGCCACAACTACATCTTTTAATTTAAAGTTTTTATCAGGTTTACATTGGGCATTTAAGCTATCAAAGAACACTTCTTTGCATCTTATTAAATCATAAGATGTTGTCATAAAAGGTTTTAAAGTATCGCTTAAATTTAAATCTCCAAAAAGATTAGAAGTTATTTCCTCTAGTTTTTTTGTTGAGTACTTAGTACGTAAAATCCCGTTAAAGGAAGTAATTTTTCTAAAAAAACTTTTTTTAAAAATTTTATCTCCGAAATTTTTATAAAACTCCAAGATTTCAGTAGAAGTATGGAGATTAGGGGACACATATAATGCCCCTAATATTCCACCAGTACTAGTTCCAACTATAAAATCAAAATATTCATGAATATAAGCTTTTTTATTAATTTTTTTAGAAATTTCATTTTCAATATATTCACAGATAATTGCTGGAACAATACCTTTTATTCCACCTCCATCAAGAGAAAGAATTTTAAATTTTTTCATAATTATCTAAAAATTACCTTAGCAGGTTGTCCGTTTAATAATGCATTTTTCATAACTTTATCATCAAATGGAGCTCCAGAACTGTTAACATCAGTGATAGAAACAGTACCGTTTGGAGCTAGAGGGAAGTGAGGTTTTCCAGCCCAATCTTTTCCACTTACTAAAGACATATTAGTTCCAATTTTTGTTGTAATTATTTGCCACTGAGTTAAAGTATTAACAGAAGTGTCAAAAGTTAATTCCCAATTTCCAGCATAATCTTTAGAAGTACTAGATACTATTTCAATAGCACAGTTAAATCCAGTAGACCAAGAACCTTTGTTAGTAACGTATACTGTAGCTACTTCAGTAGAACTAGAATCTTCAACAACAACAGTATTAGAAATTACTATAAACTGACTATTTCCAGAAGGAAGAGTATAAGTATATAAAGCTTCTGCAACATAAGTACCAGCAGTTAAAGAATTAGCAAAAGTAATATTAGTTTTTGCATTAGTAGACGTTAACTCTTGAACAACAATGTTGTTAGATTTTAATGAATACTTAACAGAAGAGATTCTGTTTTGTGGATCATTAACATTTTGAGGTGAAACTGTAGCCATTTTATTATTATCAACAGAAAGCACGATGCTTGAAACAGTTGGAGTAATAACTGGAGGTATAACCTCTTCAACAACAACAGTATTAGAAACTAATATAAACTGACTATTTCCAGAAGGAAGAGTATAAGTATATAAAGCTTCTGCAACATAAGTACCAGCAGTTAAAGAATTAGCAAAAGTAATATTAGTTTTTGCATTAGTAGACGTTAACTCTTGAACAACAATGTTGTTAGATTTTAATGAATACTTAACAGAAGAGATTCTGTTTTGTGGATCATTAACATTTTGAGGTGAAACTGTAGCCATTTTATTATTATCAACAGAAAGCACGATGCTTGAAACAGTTGGAGTAATAACTGGAGGTATAACCTCTTCAACAACAACAGTATTAGAAACTAATATAAACTGACTATTTCCAGAAGGAAGAGTATAAGTATATAAAGCTTCTGCAATATAAGCACCAGAAGTTAATGAAGCAGGGAAAGTAACAACAGTTCTTGGATTGTTAGCTGTTAATTCCTGAACAACAATATTGTTAGATTTTAATGAGTATTTAATAGAAGAAATTCTATTTTGAGGATCGTTAACATTTTGAGGTGATACTGTAGCTAATTTGCTTGTATCAACAGAAAGCACGATAGCTGAAACTGTTGGAACAACAGGCTCAACATCAGGATTAGTATCAATAATGTCATCTAAATCAAAAACGTATATTTCTATATCGTTTAAAAGTTCTTTTACTGAAAAGAACTCCTCAATTGTTGATTGCATATTTAATGCAGCTATTTTAATTTTTAAATTGTTTATTTGTAGAGTTAAATTATCAAATTCAGTACCATTTGAAATAAGTTTTACTTTAAGTTTGTCAAACTTATTTATAACGTTAGAAAAACGTGCTTTGATACTGTATAATTCAGTTTTATCCATACCAGACTCCTTTATATAATTCTATTTAATAAGTAAGATTAGTTAACTTTTTTCCATGCTTCGTGAGAAGATGGTGGATTTTCCCATGCATCAACGAACCAACCATTAGTATAATAATTCCCATCATAATAAACTTTAGTACCAGAATTAACATATCTCATAGATTGATGCCAAACAGGAGTTCCATTAAAAATACCAGAATCGTTACTTAGATTTAAAGGTTTAACTAATAGATTAACATTATTATAATTTTGGAATGCTTTTGTAAATGCAAGATTTTCTTGAGCTAATCCAGTAGAATCAGGACCGGCACCAATAGAACCATTATTTTCTTTATCTCTATTTGCAGACCAGAAAGTAATTAATCCAGCATTTTTATTCTTACAGAAATCTAATAATTTAGATGTATCTGCTAGGTAGAAAGTATTAACAGCACCAGTATCATTGATACCTATTTCAGGACAAATTCCAACCATTCCCCAAAGCTCATCGTCAGTTTTTGTAATTCCAACATTTGAGTATAGAGTTTTAAGTTGAGATTGAAGACCTGTCATTGCACTGATAGCTTGATCTGCCATGTTTCCACCGAAAGCTCCACCATAGCACATAGCCATAATATTAACTCCTTCAATTTCAACACCAGTTTTTATAGCATGATCTAAAACAAGTAAATCATTATTATTTAAACCGTAAGGCATAACTGGTAAAGTAAACCAAACTCCAAGTTCTCTTCCTGCAGCTTTTAATTCATTTTGAAGAAGCTTGATAGCTCTGTGGTTTCTCTTATTTGCATCAGAAGTTTCACCAGCAGAAACAGTATTATGCTCCATGTCAAAATCAATTCTTGTAAGATTCCAAGCATTAACCATATCTAAATATTTATTTTTTAATACAACGTCATCTTTAACAGTTTCGTTTAAGTAAGGTCCGTTAAGCCCTCCGAAAGAGATACAAACATCTCCACCCATTGAACGAATTCTTTCGATATCTTGCATTAAACCAGCATTTGTACCTTTTGCTCCTTCAAGAACTGAGTAACCTCCCCAGCAAGGGTTTTGGTTTGCGTCAGAAATGATAAATCCAAGGTTGTAATACTGCGTACCAGTTGTTTTAGAAGCATCTGCGAAAGCGAACTTTCTAGTTACGTCATCTCTTGCAGCATCAACGAATGGAGCAAAAACTGCTCTAGGCCAAGTTGTTGATGGTGTTGGAACTGGTGGAGTAACATCTTCAGAAATAGTTACTGTATTTGAAGTAACTGAACTTGATTGAATAGTTCCAATCTCATCAGCTACATAATAGTAAACTGCAACGAAAGAATAAACTCCAGGATTTTTGAATTCAAAATCAACATTAAAAAGG
>CAMTJB010000137.1 GCA_947072715.1 uncultured Fusobacteriaceae bacterium
AAAATAATCTCATCTTTATTTGTAGTAATAGCTATTTTATTAGTATTTTTTAGATAATTTTCTAATTCAAATATTGTTACTTTATTTAAAATTTCCTCTTCTGTAAATCCTTTTTCTTTATAGTAAGGCATTAATAATTTATCTAAATATGATAAAAAATTGGCAAAATTAATTCTCTCAAAATATTTAAATAAGGAATCAAACTTTCTAACTTCTTCTTTTACATAAATGCCTCTTTCATTCAACAAATCAGTCATATAATTTGTATCAACTGAAATCAATCTAAATACAAACCCTATTATTGATTCTTTTTTTTCTCTAGTCATATGTTCATCTTTAAACAATTGGAATATAGCTTCCTCATTCATTACTCTTCGATCTTTTTTTACTTTTCTTGCAATTTGAGAAAGTATTTCATCTATCATTATACCAATTTTTTCATTATCACCATTAATATTTTTATCTAAAAGTTGATCTAATTTATTAGCTGATTTCTTTAAATCTACAACTGGATTTATCATATATACTCTTTTAAAATTGAATTTTTTCTCCGTTTCATCAATATAAGATACAAAAGCTGATTGGGCTGCTCCTAAAGAATATCCCATTAAGAAAACATCGCTTACCTCTACTGTACCTTTTACTTTTTCATAAGCTTTATCCATTACATTATAGATATCCTTACTATCTTCCATTAATATTCCAGGCATTCTAGAACTTGAAGCATTAATTATAAAATTCATCTGAACAGGTGAAGTTATAGAAATCACATTATATCCTGCATCATAAAAAATTCTTTGAAAAAATTCCATTCTACTAGAATCATGAGTTGCTCCTGTTCCAGCAATAATAAAAATTAAGGGAGATTTTTTATTTTGTTTAACTAAAGAAAATTTATATCCCTTTTCGTACCAAAGACTTTCAGGTATTTCAACATTCTTTTTTACATCTATGCTATATTCTTTTATATTTATTCTATCAACACTTGTAACTCCAGCTTTCATCATTGTTGAACTCCCTACAATTGTTGCTACGTTTGGGTCTGTAAAAGGAAAAGAGTATTCTAATACCTCTATCGCTCTATTACTTTTCGCATTCTCTGCAAAAATTAAAATAGACAAACTAAAAAACATAAAAATAATTAAGCATAATTTTTTCATAAATAAATCCCCCATAATTAATATTTTATTAAATCTTAAAAAAAATTTTAATAAATCTTATATCCTGCAAGTTGCATACTATTTTTTAGCATTTCTCTATGATCTAAATCTATGCACTCCACAACTAATAAAACTTCTTTGCTATTATTAGTTAAGTTATCTTCATACATTGTATGCCCAACTTCTTCAAACATACTTTGATTGATACACATGATGTTTCCTTTACACTCTTTTACAAAGTCTAATACTTTTTGTAATTCACCTGTTTTATTAGGAATACTTACTTTAAATTCATATCTTCTACCTTCATTAAATAGCCCTTTATTTATTACTCTGTTAACTAAGTTAATATCAATATTTCCTCCTGAAACTACAGCACAAACATTTTTATCTTTACAATCTATTTTTTTAGCTAAAATTGCTGCTACTGCCGTTGCTCCAGCTCCTTCTGCAAGAACCTTATTTCTTTCAAGAAGGAAGAAAATTGCATTTACTATTTCATCTTCACTTACAGTTACAATTTCATCAACACATTCTTTTATAATTTCAAAAGTTAAATCTCCACTTTTTCTAACAGCAATTCCATCTGCTATTGTTGGTTTAGCAACAATCTCTATTGGATGTCCTGCTTTTATAGCTTCTCTCATTGAAGGAACATTGTCAGTTTGAACTCCAATTATTTTTACAGATGGTTTTAGTGATTTTATAGCTTTAGAAATTCCTGCAAGTATTCCACCTCCACCAATTGGTACAAGAACAACATCTACATTTGGTAATTCATCTAAAATTTCTAAACCTATAGTACCTTGACCTGATATTACATAGTTATCATTAAATGGGTGTAAAAATACAGCTCCAGTCTCTTTTTGAAGCTCACAAGCTTTTGCATAAGCATCATCATAAACTTGACCACATAATACAACTTCAGCCCCGTAACCTTTAGTTGCTATAACTTTAGCCATTGGTGCCGTCTCTGGCATAACTATTGTTGACTTAATCCCTTTTGCTGTTGCTCCTAAAGCTACTCCTTGCGCATGATTTCCTGCTGAAGACGCAATAACCCCTCTTGCTTTCTCTTCCTCTGTTAAACTTGCTATTTTATTCATCGCTCCTCTTATTTTAAAAGAACCTGTTCTTTGTAAATTTTCCAATTTAAAAAATATGTTCCCTTCTAACTCTTTTGTTAAAAATGGACTATCTTGAATTGGAGTTTTCTTAATAATTCCTTCAAGAGTTTTTTGTGCTTCCCTGATTGTTTCTAGCGTTACTTTGTTCATAATTTCCCCTCACCTTTTAGTTAGTTTTTTTATTTTTAACCCTGTTAAAATAAACTTATTTGATTTGTATCACTAAGAGCTTCTATTGCATTGTACTCTTTAAACTTATCAATTATTGTTTGTGAAGCTTTAGTTCTTCTTTTTAAATCCTCAAAAGATGTGAATCTTCCCTGTTCTCTTTCGAATAAAACATTATCCACAACTGCTTGTCCCAATCCTGCAAATCCTACTAGAGGTATTCTTATCTTTCCATCCTCTACTGTAAATTTTATCCCTTGAGAGGCGTATATGTCAATAGGTAAAAATTCAATCCCTCTAGATTTCATCTCAACTATGATTTCACATAGAGAAATTTCATTTTTTTGTTTTACATCTAATTTAACTTCTTTTGAAAGTTCTTCTAATCTATCCTTTACTTTGCTTATATCATACATTACTTCATAGTTAAAAGAATCATATTTTCTAGAGAAATATGCTGCATAAAACTCAAGTGGATAATGTACTTTAAAATATGCTATTCTCATTGCCATCATTACATAAGCAACGGCATGTCCCTTAGGAAACATATATTTTATTCTTCTACACGATTCAATATACCAGTCTTTTACATTATGTTCCTTCATAAGTTGACTATATTTTTCCCAACCTTCTGGATTCTTTGATGGTTGTCCCTTTCTTACAAACTCCATTATCTTAAAAGATGTTCCCTTATCTATCCCTTGATCAATAAGGTAGTTCATAATATCATCTCTAACTGATATAACTTCTGATAGAGTACAAGTTTTATTTCTCACGAATTCTTGAGCATTATTAAGCCAAACATCTGTACCATGTGAAAGTCCTGATATTCTAACTAGCTCTGCAAAGGTTGTTGGCTTAGTATCTATTAACATCTGTCTTACAAAAGATGTTCCAAACTCTGGCACTCCATAGGTTCCAACTACCGACCCTATTTGATCAGGTGTAACACCTAAAGATTCTGTTGATGAAAACAGTTTTAGTGTCTCTGGATCTCCAAGAGGAATATCGTATACGTTTACCCCTGTATACTCCTGCAACAATCTTATTGTAGTAGGATCATCATGTCCTAGTATATCTAATTTTACAAGTTGCTCATCCATTACATGATAATCAAAATGCGTTGTAATTGAATCATTGGTCATGTCATTCGCTGGCTTTTGTACTGGACAAAACTCATGTATTGTATGCCCTTGTGGTACTATAATCATTCCTCCAGGATGCTGTCCTGTTGTTTTCTTTGCGCCTTCACATTTTTTTGCAAGTCTTATAATTTCTGCACTATTTATCTTAACTCCATGTTCCTCATAATACTTCATTACATAACCTGCTGCATTTTTTTCTGCTAAAGTTGATATTGTTCCAGCTTTAAATACATTTTCTTTTCCAAATAACTCTTCGCAATATCTATGAATCTCACCTTGATACTCTCCTGAGAAATTTAGATCTATATCTGGTACCTTATCTCCATCAAATCCCATAAAAACTTCAAAAGGTATACTATGTCCATCTCTTTTTAAAACTGCTCCACACTTAGGGCAATTTTTAGGTTCTAAATCGACTCCAGCTCCCTCTCTCTCTATAAATTCTGAATGTTTACAACTATCAACTTCACATAAGTAATGTGGATATAGTGCATTAACCTCTGTTATATCCATCATGAATGCTACTATAGATGATCCAACTGATCCTCTTGATCCAACTAAATATCCATTATCTAAAGATTTTTTTACAAGCTTTTGAGCTGATAAAT
>CAMTJB010000138.1 GCA_947072715.1 uncultured Fusobacteriaceae bacterium
GTGTTACTGGACATAAATGAAGATGTTTTCTTTATATAGTAGAAATATTAGGAGCTAAATTAGGTAACTATAAATTAAACTAGAAGCAGAAAATGAATTTTAAGATTTAATAAAAAAGAATAATAATAAATGGAGATTTTATGTTATATATAGGTAAGGTGCAATTAGATAATAAAGAAATAGTAGAGATTCCACCATTAAAGTTTAAAAAACATATATGGGCATCAAAATCTAATCCATTTTTAGGAGGGTTTAATATTGAAACTTATGGTATGGAATAAGTTTTTTATATAAAGGATAAGGGGGATATAAAAATGAGAAAAAAATTATTTGAACTGTTGTTTTGTATTTTAATATTTTGTTTTACAGGGTGTAGCTCAATTCTTAATAGGTCAATTGGAAGAGAATATCTTACAGAAAATATGGAGAAAAAATATTTTTATAGTTTTAATTCAGAAGAAACTAGCAACTATAAGATTAGAGAGATTGGAATTGACTTAGAAAAAAAAACTTGGAGATGGACAACTTCAATAGAATTAAAGAAAGAAAAGAAAATAGAATATGTAAAGGTAGAGATAGTAGCACCTCAATATTCAAAACTCATTATTTTTGATGATGGAAGTGAAATCCCTTTAGATTTAGGATGGAGTGAAAATCAAAAAACAAAGTCTTTAATAAAAAATTATAACTCGAATTGGTATGGGAGATCAGCTAAACAAGAAAGTAGTCAAGATTTTGAAGATACATTTATGAAAGGAATTCAGTTTTTATATCTTGTAAAAATTACAATAAAAAGTAAAGAGATAGAAGAAGAAGTTATTTATCAACCAATAAGATTACCGGTATATGTGGAAGGAGCTCAGAAAGTAAGATAGTTTATTAAATAGATTAATGTTAATTAAAAGTAAAAAAGGAGATTACTCATGAAAAAAAAGTAATATTAATATTATTGCAATGATGTTTTCTGTTATTTATAATGGAAAAAAGATAAATTTTAATTCATAAAAAAGCTATTCTTTCTCTACTAGTAAAGAAGTTCATTAGAAAATAAGGTATACGATTGAATTTAAATCATATACCTTTATATCTTTATTAAATTATAATTTTTTCTAGAAAAAAATACTCTTCTCCAGAATGGTAGTGCTCTTTATAGTAATAAGGAATCAAGCAGTTCTTATAAATAGTAATTCCATTACTTAATTTAAAAGTCTGAGAGGATTCAGATACTATTTTTAATATCTCAATCTCTTTAATAGATTGTATGGTCTCATTAAAGTGGATTCTAATTATTGTATTTTTACTTATTTCAATACTTGAACTTATGTTTTCATAATCAATAAAATTTTTCATTTTGTTTCCTCCTAAAAAGCTTGAATAGAATAGAAAAGATATTAAGAAATAAAAAATACAACGAACTTAAATAACTGCAACCTTTTCTAAAATTTTCTTAAGCTTATCAGTGTACTCTTGGTTGGTTTGTAAGAATGGTTCGTTACAATAATCTTTCATTTTTACGCCACAAAGAATCATTGCTTTTTTTAGAATAGGGATAAATGAGACATCAATTGAATATAAATCCATCATTTCATTAACAATCTTTTGAATTCTTGATACCTCTAATATATCTTTATTATTAATAGCAGTAACCCAATCAGAAAAAAGTCTAGGATGAAAATTTGAGAGAGCTCCAATACAACCATTTCCTCCACAAATTATATTCTGAATAAAATTTTCATCGAATCCAGACAATATTATAAAGTTAGGAAACTCTTTAGTAACTGTAGTTATAAGTTTTCTAGTATGAGCCATTTCAGTTACGGTATCTTTAAATCCAACTATGTTTTTATGTTTTCTTAATAGATTTAAAGTTATTTCTGGTGTTAAATCATATCCTGTTCTATCAGGAAAATTATATAGATAAATATCTCCTTTTATTGCTTGAGAAATTTTATCGAAATAAAACTCAATACTTTCATTAGATAAAGAAAAATAATATGGACCAATTATCATCACAGCATCAGCCCTTTCTTCTAAAGCAAAATTTGATAGCTCAATAGTGTCTTTTACAGTCATACAACCAGTTCCAATATATACCTTAACTCTCTTATTGATATGCGATATCGCTAATCGGATAAGATCTTTTTTTTGTTCAGTATTCATTGAGAAAAATTCACCAGTACTTCCCATTATTACAATTCCACTTACATTACCTTTAATAAGATAATCCCATATGTTTTTATTTCCTTGTATATCTAAATTTCTATATTTGTCAAATGCTGTAACTGCTGGAGTTAAAAAAATTGCTTCCTTCATGTCATATCTCCTAATTAAAAGATTTTAATTAGGATTCCTCCCTTTTTATTTAACTTAGTTTCATTGAAATTTATTTAGTTTTAGATTTTAGAAATACTATAACTTATACATAATTACAAAGCCTTGCAATAGCCATTTCTGTATATCCTAATGTTTCTGCTTTTGTTTGCTTGTTATTGGCTACAGCAATAACTTCTAAAAGAAGATTATCTCCAAGTTCTTTAAGGGTTTGAGGTCCATAAATAACAGGACTGGCATCAATATCTATATTGTCTATCATATTAGAGTAAGTGATTTTATTTCCAGTAATTTTTAGAACAGGAGATATGGGGTTTCCTGTGGGAGTTCCTCTTCCTGTAGAGAATACTATAATTTGGGCACCCCCTGCAACCATTCCTGCAACAGAAGAGGCGTCGTTTCCTGGAGTATCCATAATCACCAGTCCTTTTTTATCTACCTGTTTTCCATAGTCATAAACTTCTATAATTTTACTGTGCCCCCCTTTATGAATGCACCCTAAAGATTTTTCTTCAAGAGTTGATAGACCTCCTGCTATATTTCCTGGAGAGGGATTCCCTACTCTTATCTCTTCCCCTACTAATTGAAGAGCTTTTTCATATCTATGCACTATTTCATAAATTCTTCCCTTTACGGCAACTGTCTGAGCTCTAGAGGCTAGAATATGCTCTGCCCCTATGAATTCAGTAGTTTCTGAAAGTATAGAAGTTCCTCCTAAGGCAACAATATGGTCACTTAATTCACCTATTAAAATATTAGAAGCAAGTCCACTTGTAGGGTCTGAACCTCCACACTCAGTACCAATAATGAGTTCTGATAGTGGGAACTCCTCTCTTTGAAGAGTTGAAGCATCTTGAGCCATCTTTCTAGCAGAGCGGACAGCTCTTTCAATAGTACTTATGGTTCCACCATTTTCTTGAATAATAAATGTCTCAATAGGCTTATTAGTTCTATTTCTAATTGCATCTATAACCAAGTCCATTTGACAGTTTTCACAGCCTAAAGAGACGATTATTACTCCATAAACATTGGGATTAGAAGCCATTCCAGCCATTACATCCATTGTTAGTTCTTGATCGCCACTAACTTGAGAACATCCATTTTGATTATTGAATGTTACTGCACCTTCGATTTGTGAAGCGATAATTCTTGTAGTATGTTTCCTTTTATTCATACATTAGCTCAGCGTAAGTTTATTTATCTTGATGAAAAAACTCATAAGTATAGCATAGGCATAGCTGCATTTTGTGTAGGGGCAGCATATACTGGTAATATGAATACTCTTGAGTTTATAAAAATAGAAATGAAAAATATTGTTAATGAAGTTAATGAGATATGCCAGATGGGAATTATAGATAAAGGAGAGGTATTATATATAGCGAAAGTAGATTCTGATAATCCAATTAGAATTATTTCCTCTGTAGGAAAAAGACTTCCAGCATATTGTACAGCCCTAGGAAAAGCCATGCTTTCACAATATAATATTGAAGAGTTAAAAAAGATTTATCCTAAGGGATTAAAAGCTTATACGGAAAAGACAGTATCTAATTTAAATGTTTTAGAATCTCAATTAAAAGAGATAAGAAAAACAAATATAGCTTTTGAAGAAGGGGAGATAAATGAACCTTCATATTGTTTTGCAACTCCTTTATATAAAGATGGTCGTATATAAGTGTTAGTGTTCCATCTTTTAGAATGACAGAGGAAAAGAATGAACTTATAAAGAGAATGCTGTTAGAGGCTAAAGCCAAAATAGAAACTTTTTTTAAAGAGAATGATATAGAAGAAAACTGTTTTGCATTATAAAAA
>CAMTJB010000139.1 GCA_947072715.1 uncultured Fusobacteriaceae bacterium
AAAATAATATATGTCAAATTTTAAGTAAAATTTTCGTTTGATAAAAGGATTTTTTTACAAAAATAACACATAAAATAAAGATGATTTTTAAGTGGAATAAAAATCTACTTAAAAATCATCCTGTGTTAAATTATAAATTTAAATATTAAATCCTGCTTCTCTAATATTTTCTTTGTCTTCTTCTACACTACTTCCAACTGTTGTTAAAAAATCTCCAGTTAAGGCTGAATTTACTCCTGCTCTAAAACCAACTTTTTCAAATTCTTCAAGCTGTAATCTACCACCTGCATATCTTATATCTATATTGGGTAAAATATATCTAAAAACTGCTATTGTTTTTAATATTTCCGTCGGTGAAAGAGGTTCTGTTTTCCCAAGTGGAGTTCCTTCTATTGGAGTTAAAATATTTATAGGTACTGAATTTACACCTAATTTTTTTAACTCAAAAGCTATACTTAATCTATCTTTTCTATTTTCTCCTACACCTAAAATACAGCCACTACATACTCTTAATCCTGCCTCTTTACAATTTTCTATAGTTTGTATTCTATCTTCATATGTATGAGTTGTACATAATTTTTGGAAATGTTCTTTAGATGTTTCAATATTGTGATGATATGTAGCAACACCTGCTTTTTTTAATTCAGTAGCTTGTACTACACTTATTATTCCATGGGAAGCACATAATGCTATTTTTTTTGTATTCGCTTTTAATTCCCTATATATTCCACTTAATGTTTCTAATTCTTTTTTACTGTTAATTCCTCTTCCACTACTTACCAAAGAAAATCTATCTATACCTTGATTTTCATTTTTTAAAGCTTCTTTTACTATTTCTTCTGTTTTTAAAAGGCCATATTCCAAAGCAGAAGTAGAATAATGGCTAGACTGAGCACAATACTTACAATCCTCTGGGCATTTACCAGATTTTATATTCATTATTGTACATAATTCAAAACCATCTCCACAAAATCTTTTTCTTAATTCATTTGCACCATGAAAAAGTTTATTCATATTTTCTTCATTCTCTGTATCCAATTCTATTAAAAATTCAGCTTCTTCATAAGAAATAGCTTCTTTTTCAAAAACTTTATTTATAATACTCTCAATTTTATTTATAATTTTTAAATTACTCATAATAATTATTCTCCTTAAAACTTTAATTTTTAAAACTTATTTAAGATAATATCATTAGATATTACAAATGTCAATATTATTAAATTAAAAAGTTGACATTCTTCGCTATTATGGTGTACTATTATTAATATTAAAATAATGATTTATCAAAAAGAGGTTAAAAATGAAAAAAATAAATAGTTTTTTTATAACAGGAACAGATACAGATATTGGAAAAACATACATATCTGCTCTTCTTTACAAAGGACTCAAAAATTACGGTTGCAGTTATTATAAACCTGTACAAAGTGGAGCGAAAGATATAATTACTTCAGATGTAGGATTCGTTTCCAAGTTCAATGATATTAGTCCCCATGAAAAAATGTATAGCTACACTTTTGAAGAACCTGTTTCACCACATTTAGCTAGTGAAATAACAGGTGTGAATATAGAGCTAGAAATTATTTTAAATAGATTTTCTCAAGAAAAAAATAATTTTACTTTGGTAGAGGGTGCAGGTGGACTCTATACTCCTTTGGTAAGAAATAAGTACTATATTTTTGACTTAATAAAATTACTGGACTTGCCCGTAATAATAGTATGTTCTACAAAAGTTGGAACCGTAAATCATACAATGCTGACTATAGAATTTCTAAAACATAAAAATATAAAAATCCATTCTATAATATTTAATAATTATACCGGTGGACATTATGAAGATGATAATATCAAAGTTATTTTAGAGGCTAGTGAAATTAATAATTACTTAATTGTAAATAAAAATCAAAATTTTATTCCTTTAGAGGAAATCAATAAATTATTTAATGTAAAATAAAACAAAAGGAGATATATAATTGAAAAAATTAAGCACACTACAAGAAAAAGATTTAAAATATATTTTTCACCCTTGTTCACAAATGAAAGATTATGAAACTTTAGCACCAATGGTTATTAAAGAAGGAAAAGGCCTTTATCTTACTGATGAATTTGGAAATACATACATGGATTGTGTTTCCAGCTGGTGGGTTAATCTTTTTGGTCATTCAAATCCAAGGATAAACCAGGCTTTAATAACACAGGTAAAAAAATTAGAACATGTTATCTTTGTAAATTTCACTCATGAACCTGCAATTGAATTAGGGGAAAGACTCATAGCTGTTGCTCCAAAAGGTTTAGAAAAATTAATTTTTGCAGAAAATGGTGCTTCTAGTGTAGAAATTGCTCTGAAAATATCTTTTCAATATCATCAACAAAAAGGCAGCCCTAATAAGAAAAGATTTATCTCTTTAGTTAATGCCTATCATGGTGAAACTTTAGGTGCTTTAGGTGTTACAGATATAGATCTTTTTACTTCTATATACAAACCTTTAATACATGAATCTATCAAAGTGAAAGGTCCCAATTGTTACTCATGTGAATATGATAAGAAATCAGAAACTTGTGATGCAGAATGTTTTGAACATATGCAAAAGATAATAGAAGAAAAGCATGAAGAAATTTCTGGTGTTATTATTGAACCTATGGTCCAAGGTGCTGCAGGTATGAGAATATATTCTCCTATTTACCTAAAAAAACTTAGAAAACTTACAAAAAAATATAATGTTCATTTTATTGCTGATGAAATTGCTACTGGATTTGGTAGAACTGGAAAAATGTTTGCTGTGGAGCACGCTGAAGTTAGCCCTGACATAATGTGTGTAGCTAAAGGTCTTACTGCAGGATATTTCCCCATGAGTTTGGTTCTCATTACTGATAATATTTATTCTGCTTTCTATGACGATTACCAAACTGGAAAATCTTTCTTGCACTCTCATAGTTATTCTGGAAATCCACTTGGCTGTGCTATTGCAGTGGAAACATTAAAGATATTTCAAGAAGATAATATTATAGATATGATAGATAGGAAATCTATTTATCTAAGAAAAACAGCTCTTGAAATTTTTAATTCCCATCCTAATGTTGGTGAATATAGACAAATTGGTCTTATTGGAGCTTTAGAAATATTTGTTAATCCAGAAACCAGTGAAGGTTTTTCCCCAGATGAGCGAGCAGGATTTGAAATTTATAAGATAGCTTTAAAAAAAGGTGCTATTTTAAGACCCCTAGGAAATGTAATTTATTTTATGCCTCCTTATATTATTACAGAAGAAGAGATACATAAAATGTTAACTATTTGTAAAGAGTCACTAGACGAATATATTGCCAATAGAAAAAATTAAATTGAGGTATAAAATATGGATATTATAATGAAAGAAGAACTTGAAAAAGCTAAAGAAAATAGAAATTTTAAAAGCTTAAAAACTTACAATAAGAATATGATAAATTTTTCTTCCAATGATTACTTAAATCTTTCTCATGATATGGAATTAAAAAAGCAATTTTTTAATTCCTATGAAAATTTATCTCTTTCCTCTGGTTCATCACGACTTATTACTGGAAATTATCCTCTAATTATTGAACTAGAAGAAAAACTGAAATCAATTTACAATAAAGATGCCCTACAATTTAATAGTGGTTTTGATGCTAATAGTTGTCTTATTGAAACTCTTTTTAATAAAAATTCTCTTATTATCTCAGATAAATTAAATCACTCTAGTATATATAGTGGTATAATTTCTTCTGGTGCTAAATTGCTAAGATATAAACATTTGGATATAAATCATTTAGAATCTCTTCTTTTTAAATACTCTAATGATTTTAAACATATTTTAATAGTCACCGAAACTATCTTTAGTATGGATGGAGATTGTTGTAATCTTGAAGAAATAATAAAATTAAAAAAGAAATATTCTTTTAAACTTATGGTAGATGAAGCTCACACATACGGAGTCTATGGTTATGGGCTAGCTTATAAGCTCAATCTTCTCCCATATATTGACTATCTAACAATTCCATTAGGTAAAGGTGGTGCATCAATAGGTTCTTATCTTTTAACAGATTCTCTTACCAAAGAATATATAATTAACAAAGGGAAAAAATTTATTTATACAACTGCCCTTCCATCTATAAACACTGCTTGGAAT
>CAMTJB010000140.1 GCA_947072715.1 uncultured Fusobacteriaceae bacterium
ATTATTAATAATATGTCTATAAACAATAATAAAGGTTATTATTTATCTTTTTCAAATTAGTATCTATTTCCTAAAAGTCCTACAGCAGATTTAACTTTTATTATTTTTTCTTTTGCAAGAGCTCTAGCTTTGTCAGCTCCATTTTTTAAAATTTGTCTAACAAGCTCAGGATTTTTTTCTAACTCTTCTCTTTTATCTCTAGCTTCTTTAAAATACTCAAGAATAGCTTCAAGTAATTCATTTTTAGCATGACCATATCCGTAGTTACCAGCTCTAAATTTATCCTTCATCTCTTCTACTTTTTCTTTTGAAACGAATAAAGAGTAAAGTTGAGTAATATTATTTTCTGGATTTTTAGGCTCTTCAAGAGGTGTAGAATCTGTAACAATGCTCATTATTTGTTTTTTTAATTCTTTCTTAGAAGCAAACATGTTTATTGTATTGTTATAAGATTTACTCATCTTCTGACCATCAACGCCTGGAATAACAGCAGCATCTTCTAAGATAAGGGGATCAGGAAGTTTAAAGAATTCACCATTATATCTTTCGTTAAATTTAGTAGCGATATCTCTTGCCATTTCTAAATGCTGTTTTTGATCTTTTCCAACAGGAACTACATCAGTATCATAAATTAAAATATCAGCAGCCATAAGTATAGGGTATGAAAGTAATCCCATATTAGCAGAGATACCTTTTTCAACTTTATCTTTATATGAGTGACCTCTTTCCATTAAAGCAACTGATGTTAAAGGAGATAAAATCCAGTATAACTCTGTATGCTCAGGAACATCTGACTGTAAAAATATAGTTGATTTTGAAGGGTCAAGTCCTAAAGCTAAATAATCAAGGACTATATTAAATGAATTTGCTCTAAGATTTTCTGGATCTGGTAAAGATGTTAAAGAGTGATAATCTGCAACAAAGTACATTCCATCATATTTTTCTTGATTGTCTATAAATTGTTTAATAGCTCCGAAATAGTTTCCTATGTGTAGGATTCCACTTGGTTGAATACCTGATAAACTTCTTTTCATTAATCTGCCTCCATAAAGTTGATTTAAGTTTTATAATAGAGTATACAATAAAAGATGTAATATTAAAAGAAATAAATTGATAAAAGATAACAAAAAAAGGCAAGAAGATTGAGCTTCTTGCCTTTTAAAATTTCTAATTAAATTTAATTAGAATGATTTATGTAGATCTTCGCATGACTTAACAGCGATAACTTCTATTTCAACTTTAACATCTCTTGGAAGTCTAGCAACTTCAACACAAGCTCTAGCAGGTTTAACCTCTCCTAAATACTCTGTGTATACTTCGTTAATAGCAGCGAAATCATTCATATCTTTAATGAATACTCCAGCTTTAACAACGTCAGAAAGAGAGTATCCAGCAGCCTCAACGATTGCTTTAACATTTTCTAAAGATTGTCTAGTTTGCTCTTTAACGTCATCAGAAACAACTTGCATAGTAGCTGGAACAAATGGAATTTGTCCTGAAACATATAATGTTCCGTTAACTTCGATTGCTTGTGAGTATGGTCCTATAGCTGATGGTGCATTTGTTGTGTTAATAACTCTTTTCATAAAATGAAACCTCCTAAAAATTTATTAAATATTTTATTGATTATCATCCAATTATAACCTTATTTTTGTACTATTTCAAGTAAATTAGTAAGTGTTTGGAAATTATCAAAAAAAACATACTTTTATCAAAATAATAAGATAAACTTATGAAGTTATTTCTTACAAATAAGTAAAGTATCCCCTTCTAATAAAATTAAGCTACCACTAGGAATTAAAAATTCATCATTTCTTTTAACAGATATTATATGTTGACTAGATGGTAATAATAAATCTTTAATTTGCTCATTAGTATATCTTGAATCTTTAGTAAGGATAATCTTTTGAATACTAAGTTCTTCAAGTTCATCGGGACTTACTTTAATATCCTCTTCATTCTCATCTTCAAATACACCTAGAAGAGTACCGATTTTTTTTAAGAATACTCCTTGAATCAAAACAGAAAAACATACGACATAAAAAGTAAGATTAAATATTTGGTGTGATATAGATAGATTTTCAGTATAAGCCATTGTTGCAAAAATTATTGGTACGGCTCCTTTTAGACCTGCCCATGATATAAATACTTTTTCCTTCCATGTATAATCAAAGGGAGTCATTAATGAAAAAACCACAGCAAATCTAACTATAATTACAAGTAATATAGAAAGGAGAGTTCCTGGAATTATATAAGCAATAAGTTGACTTGGGAAGACAAGCAATCCAAGCATTATGAACATTCCTATCTGCATAAACCATGTTAGAAGTCTCATATTTCTTAGAGTATTTATTTTAAAATTAAATTTTTCATTTCCAATAAGGATACCAGCAATATATATAGCAAGATAGCTATTAGCTCCAAAGAAAGATGCTGTACTAAAACATAAAAACATTATAGAGATAAGGTAAATCGAAAGTAATTCCTCTCTTGCAATATGAAGATGTTTAGATATTGGGATAGTAATTTTTCCAAAAATATAACCAAATATACAACCTAAAACAATCTGTTTAAGAAGAAAGATAATACTTGAAGATATACTTGGTGGAACTGGCTGGAAAAAAGCTAGTAAAAATAGGATAAGTGCGTAAGCCATAGGGTCATTACTTCCAGATTCTATCTCAACTAAAGATTTAACTTTTTTCTTAATTTTTGTTCCACTTAGAACGCCCATTACAGCTGCAGCATCAGTTGAAGATATAATTGCACTGAAAAGCATAGTATCTCTTAGGGAAAAATCAGTAAGAAAATATAAAATAAGTCCTGAAAATAAAGCTGTAAGAAAAACTCCTAAGGTAGATAGAGTAATACTTGGGTAGAAAACAGATTTTACATCCTCTTTAGATGTTTCAAGACCTCCAGCAAAAATTATTAGCATAAGTGCAATACTTCCAATATTTTGAGCCATTAAAGGATCATCAAAATATATTTTTCCGATACCCTCTGATCCAGCTAAAATTCCAATGAAAATAAAAGATATAAGTAGAGGAATATTAAAAAGTTTAGCAAATCTTATAGAGAAAAGACTTGCTAGGATTAACAACCCTGTAGCAAAAAGTGCAAAGTTCATAAATGCCTCCTAAAAATATATAATTAAGTTGTTACAAGTATATATCTAGTATTATTTAGTAAAATTATAACACATAAAAAAGCAATATTAAAGGGAAGAAGAAATGTTATTAACTTGTATAATTATCAAAAAAGCTATATAATTATTATAAAATTATCTATTTTATAGGGGGCAAAATTGCAAAGATTTACAGTGGATCCAGATCACAATAATTATTTGGTAGGAGATTATCTTACTGAGATACATAATTACTCAAGAAGAGGTTTAAGAAATGCAGAAGTTTACTTAAATGGAAAGAAAGCAAGACTAGATAAGAAAATGAAAAATTTAAAGAAACCTAATCAATTAGTTGTTGTAGAAAAAAAGAAAGAAACAGGAATAAAACCAATAAAAATGGATTTAGAAATCGCTTACGAAGACAAAAATCTTTTAATTTTAAATAAACCACCTTATATAATTGTTCATCCGACACAAAAGAAAGTTGATATGACCCTTGCTAATGGAATTGTAGATTATTTTCAGCAGATAGGAATGGGAAATGATATACCAAGATTTTATAATAGATTAGACATGAATACTTCAGGACTTATAATTATTGCTAAAAATGCTTTCTCACAATCTTTTTTACAAGAGAGTGGAGAAGTTAAGAAAAAATATAAGGCTATAGTTATAGGAGTTATGCCAGAAGATGAATATACTTTAGAAAAATCTATAGGAAGAGTTGGGGAAGAACTTAGAAGAGTAGAACTACCTATATCAGAAGGTGGACAAAGTGCAAAAACAGTTATAAGAGTTCTAAAGAGATTTGAAGAAGAGGGATTAACACTGGTTGAAGCTGAACTATTTACAGGAAGAACCCATCAAATAAGAGCTCATTTATCTTTAGAAGGATTTCCAATTTTAGGTGATGAACTTTATGGAGGAGAGGATAAAAGAGCTAAAAGACAGATGTTACATGCTTATAAATTAACCTTTAATAATCCAGAAAATAAAAA
>CAMTJB010000141.1 GCA_947072715.1 uncultured Fusobacteriaceae bacterium
ATAAAAATGAAGCTGTTATTAGTAAAATTCTTTTTACTTTCTTTGTATCAACACCATTAGCTCTAGCAACTCTATCTCCTAAAGAGATTATATTAAGCGAGTCACTATAGATCATAAAGATTATTAACCCTATACCTGCAGATAAAAGTAATATAAATACATCGATCCAAGTCTTAGATGAGAAACTCCCCATTATCCAAAATATTATCTCTTGAACCCCACTTCCCTTTAAAAATTGTAAAAAGCTTAATCCAGCTGAAAAAAACGAAGATACTATAACTCCTGATAAAATCAGAGTGTTTGAATTCAGTGTCCCATTTTTTTTAGAAATACTCATTACAAAATATAGAGAAATCATTGAAAATATAAAGGCCATTATTACTACTGTAAACTCTCTAAATTGATTCAGTCCTAGAACCATAGATAAAGCTGCCCCAAAAGAGGCTCCTGAAGATATCCCTAATATATATGAATCTGCTAAAGGATTAAAAAGTACCCCTTGAAATATAACACCACTCATACTGAGAATTCCACCTGCTAATATAGCAACTAGTATTCTAGGAACTCTTATATATTGAAATATTCTCAATTGACCTTGTTGCTCTAAATCTAAATTTTTAAAATTAAAAATAAAATCCAATACATTTATTTTAAAATAACCTCTTTCTGAAAAAAATAATGCTAGTGTAACAATTAGAAGTATCCCTACAATTAAAATTTTATGATATTTTTTCATTTTCCCCTCTATAAAATATTTAAACTGATTATAAACTATATATTCTCTATTATAATGCATACCTATGTTTTTTCCTAATAAAAACTAAAAAAAGGCTATAAACAATTACGTTTATGGCCTTTTAACTTATTATATTAAATATTTAAAATATTTAAAGTATTAGTTTAACTCGTCTACTAATTTCTTTCCAGGTTTGAATTTGATAGCTTTCTTAGGATCTATTTTGATCTCTTCTCCAGTTTTAGGATTTCTTCCTGTTCTAGCAGCTCTTTCTACAACCTCAAATTTTCCAAAACCTATAAAATTTAAATCCTCACCAGATTTGAATACTAATTCCATCTCACCAAAAATAGCGTCTATCTTTCTTTCAGCTTCTGCTTTTGAAGCGAAAATCCCTTTATCAGATAGTAATTTTGTAAAATCTTTTTTTGTCATGTTTATGTTTCCTCCTAATAATAAATTGAATACCTTAGAATTTATACCACATAAATTAAAGAAATTCAATTTATTTTTTTACTATTGTTGATTTTTAGCTACTTTTAGGTGTATAATTATAACAAATACATTTATATGGAGATTATATGAAAAACACAAAAAAATTCATTTTTATTCTTTTAACAATTATTTTATTTTTAGGATGTTCTTCAACTGGACCTAACGGAATTCGTAACTTTGATATCGATGATACTTCTTATGTTGCTAAAAATAAAGACTCTCGTGTCAAATTTATAGTTTTACATTATACTGCTGGAACTGATGAAAGTTCCCTTAAAACCTTAAGTCAAGATAGTGTTAGTGTTCACTATGTTGTAACAACAAAAGAAAGAGACCCAATTTTTTCTTTAGTTCCAAATAATGAAAGAGCATGGCATGCTGGAAAAAGTTCATTTGATGGTAGAAGCAATATAAACGATTCATCTATAGGAATCGAGATTGTTAATTTAGGTTATGATACTACTATTCCATTTAAAGCTAAACAAAATGGAAAATTAGCTTTTAGATCTAGAGATTACTACTACGGTTATACTGATACTCAAATTGAAAAAGTTGTTTTCTTAATAAATTATTTAAAACACACTTATAAAATAAGTGATAAAAATATTGTTGGCCATTCAGATATTGCTCCTCTTAGAAAACAAGATCCTGGTCCTCGTTTTCCTTGGAGAGTTCTTTATTATAAATATGGAATTGGGCAATGGTATGATGAATATGACAAACGTTTCTTCCTAAATAACTGGGAAGATTTCCATAATTTATGTCCTAAACAGATTAAATGTGAGTTTAAAAAATATGGTTATGATATTAATGATACTGATGAGTGGGATGATGACTCTAGAAAGATTATCTATGCATTCCAAGCTAGATTTAGACCTGAAAAAGCTAATGGAAATATGGATTTAGAGACTTATGCTATAATAAAAGCCTTGAACAAAAAATATTCAAACTAGGAGTAATTTATGAGAAAAAAAAAATATAACTTAACTATTTATTTAGCATATATCTTTCTCTTTCCTCTATATATTTTTGGAATTGTTGCTAAATTTTATGATAGACATATAGGGAAGAAGAACTCTAAACCTTCTTCCCATTTAATAGAAAAAGAGGACTTACACTTTTAAGTGTAGGTCCTCTTTTTCTACTTTTTCTATTTTAATGCTTCAAAAAATTCCTCTCTTGTTACATCATATCTGTTCAATTTTGAAAGTAATTGTTTTGCATTACAATATCCTATTGAAAGTTTTTTTCCTAATTTTTCTCTTAACATTTTAGAATTTTCATGACCAACTAAGCAAGTATCTACTAAATCGTCGAAAGTAAAAACTTCCTCTTTTTTCTTATCTAAAATTTCAGATTTAACATTTTCTAGAGCTCTAATTATTGATTCAGGAGATGCGTTTTCTACTCCAATATCTCCCTCTTTAAATCCTTCATCTTTAGAAATGTAGGCATTTTTAGAATTAGGGTATCTTTTACAGATAGCTCTTCTTATTTGCTCTCCAGCATAATCTGGATCTGTAAGAACAATTAATCCCATATTTTCATATGCTTTTTCCAATTTATCTAAATTACTATATTTATTAACTGAAAAACCATGAACTGCTACTACCTCAGCATCTACAGCAGCCTTCACAGCTGATATGTCGTCACGTCCTTCTACAACTATTACCTCTTTTATTATCTTTTTCACTATATCTCCCTTTATTGGGTATTATCACTAAAATATTTCAAGAAATTTTTTAAATCTCTAGATACATAATCCCAAGTATGACCTTCCTCTTCATAAAGGTAAGCCTTAAATTTATAACCAAATTTTTTCATTCTACCAATACAATCTATCCATTGAGAATACATTCTGTATGGCTCATTATCCAGAGTTCCTACACTGGCATAAAATTTTTTATTTTTTATATCTTCAAACTTCAATTTTTTTAATATACTATAAGGATCTTCTTTTATAATATGTATCCCTTGAGACCCAAAAACTCTTATAAAGTGCCTTTGATCAAATTTATTAAATAAAAATTTAGGGATATATATGTATTTAAAAATTCTTAAAACTCTCCTCTTTAATATTAATCTTATTAGGCTTATGGCTCCTGCCATACTTCCTATAACTTCAAAGTAGCTAAGATTTTTAAGACCAAGTTTATAAGCTCCATATCCACCCATAGAAAATCCTATTATTCCTAACTTTGAATTATTAAATCTTTTTTTTATTAAAGGTAAAAGCTCTTTACTAAAAAAATCTTCGTATCTAAACTCTTCTAATTGATAAAAATTTGTGTACCAACTTTCCCCATTATAACCAGAACTAGGGAGAATAAAAGCTATTCTCCCTATTTTCCCTTCTTCTAAAAGTTGGATATAATTTTCTAAAAGTCTTCCTCTTTCTAGCCAGCAATCTTTAGTATCTCTAATTCCATGCAATAGTATTAATACCCTTTCTACTTCAAAATCTTCAATTCCTTTTGGTAAAATCATATCAAATGGGATATTTTCTTTTGTATATTCACTTTTTATTACTACTGTCTCTTTTATTACATAGTCTTTTATATTTTCTTTAATGTTAAAATCTTCAATAAGTTCTGAATTTTTTTTTATTAAAATAAATTCTGGATAATTAAAAATTTTTTTAAGTCTATACTTTGTTCTAATCTCATCTTTAAATATAATATAAGGGATTAATAATAGAACTGCAAAAAGAAATACTCTTATTACCATTAGTCACCTCAATTAATTAAAAATCTGCGTTTTTAGGAGTTCTTGGGAATGGAATAACGTCACGTATATTTGTCATACCTGTTAAATACATTATCATTCTTTCAAATCCTAATCCGTAACCAGAGTGTGGGAAACTTCCAAATCTTCTTATATCTAAATAGA
>CAMTJB010000142.1 GCA_947072715.1 uncultured Fusobacteriaceae bacterium
ACAACCTGTGGATATGTTCCCACAAACTAGCCATATAGAGTGTGTAGCTAGATTTGTTTTAATAAAGTAATTATTTACTAAAAACTTAAAAAATAAAGTATAAAAAGGAATTAGTTCAATCTAATTCCTTTTTTATTTTCTATTCAGTTGATAAAATAGTAAAAAAATTATGATATAATAAAATAAAAAATGGAGGATTACAGGTGGAAATAGATATATTTAAACTAGGAGAAAGATATAATTTAACAAAATCAGAAGAATTAGCTTTAAGATATATAATAAATAACACTGAAAAATCTTTAGAGATAGGAGTTAGAGGAGTTGCAGGAGAGTGTTTTGCTTCTACATCTGTAGTTATGAATTTATCTAAAAAGTTAGGGTATAAAGGGTTTATAGATATGATTTATAGATTAGAATTAAGTTCAAAATCAACTTCAGCTAAAGAAAGTATAATAGAAAGTTATTGTTCGGATTTTTCTGTAGAAAAAGGAGAGAAATTTCAAAGTTTTATAAAAAAAAGAAAAAATAGACCAATATTTGTTAATGGAGTTGGATTTTCGGAGCCAATTTCTAAATATCTATGTGGAAAACTAATGGTTTTAGGATACTTTGCAATGATGTCAGAGTATATGGAAAATGTAGAAAGAGAATATGAAGAAAAACCACTTTTGATAGTTGTTTCTAAGTCTGGGGAAACTTCAGCTACTCTTAACCTTTGTCAAAAAGCCAGTGCTAAAAAAGTTCCAGTAGTAGTAATAACAGGAATAAAGGGAAGTAGCATGGAAGCTCTATCAGAACTTACATTTGTAATAAAAAATAGCAATCTTTTGGATGATAGAAATTTAGAAAAAAATGATTTTTTTGGAAATACAATATTATTTTTTGAAGAGTTAGTAGAAAAATATTTAAAATAAAAAAAGACCTTTCAAAGATTTTTCTTTGAAAGGTCTTAAAAGATTATACTAATTTTGGCCAGTACTCTTTATTTACTTCAATTAAATCGTCTAATATAGATTTAGCAACAGATGCACTAGGAACTGTTTTAGACATTATTAATGCTTGCCATAGCTTTTGATAAGAACCTTCAATCCATGCTTCTACAGTTAATTTTTCAACAGATACTTGCTGTTCCATAAGACCTTTTTGGAATTGAGGAATAGATCCAATAACAAGTGATTGAGGACCTTCATTTCCAACAATACATGGGATTTCTACCATAGCTGTAGGATCAAGATTAACAATAGCACCATTATTTTCAACAATTAGCAGCATTTTTTCTTTTGTGTTAAAAGCAATTGCTCTTGCAAGATCAACAATATATGATGCATGTTCATCTATATGTAACTCTGATCCCTTAGAAGTTTTATTTTTAACTATTTTGCAACACTCTCCAAAGACAAACTTCTCTCTACCATCCATAACTTCATTGGCTCTTGTGTATTCTTTGTTAGAATGTTTAACAACATAATCTTGGAATAAGTAGTATTTTAAATATGTATTTGGTAAAGTTGAAGGATCTACACTATATACATCTCTTGCTTTTACAAAAGTATCACTCCAGCTAGCATCAGTATGTTGAGTATCACCTTTTTGTGCTACATATCCATATTTACCAACGTGTTCTTGTAATTTTGGCATTAAGTCATTTCCATCTTTATCTTTTATAGATTTCCACCATCCAAAATGGTTTAGTCCGTAGTATACAACATCCATATCTTTTCTAGAATCTAATCCTAAAATTTCAGCCATTCTAACTTCAGTTCCAATCGGCATATCACAGATATTTAATACTTTAGAAGTAGGTTTTAATCTTCTAGTTGCTTCAGCCACAATAGCAGCAGGATTTGAATAGTTTAACATCCAAGCATTAGGGGAATATTTTTCCATATAGTCTATAAGTTCGATAACTCCACCAATAGATCTCATTCCATAAGCTACTCCTCCAGGACCACAAGTTTCTTGTCCAACAACACCATGTTTTAAAGGGATTTTTTCATCTAATTCTCTCATAGGATATTTACCTACTCTAATATGAGCCATAACGAAGTCAATATCACTAAAAGCTTCTTCGGGATTTGTAGTATAACTAAATTTGATTTGAGGAGCTTTTTCTTTTAAAAGAATAGCACAAGCATCTCCTATTTTAGCTTGTCTTGCTTCATCATTATCATACATTTTAACCTCTCTAATTGGAAATTTGTCAAGATTATCCAATAGCATTAAGATTATTCCAGGAGTAAATGTACTTCCCCCACCAGCAATTAAAATTGAAAATTTTTTCATAATAAACCCTCCTATATATTAATTAATTTTTTCAGCAATTATATTTTCTAAATCTTTATTCATTAGCTCTTCAAAGCAATTTCTAACTTGAGGAACAGATAATCCTACAATAATTTGAAATGCTTTTTCTTTTCTAACTACACCATGTGCTCCAGCACTTTTAAAGCTGGAATCATTTTGAACAATATTTTCATCAAAAACAGTAATTCTTAATCTTGTAGCGCAGTTGTTAACTTGATCTATATTTTGAGCTCCACCAAATGCTTCTAAAAATGAATTAGCACGATTGAAATATACATTTTCTATAATTTTGTCATTATTATTTATATTATTATCTTTAACTTCTTTTTTATTCTTAAAATCTTCCTTAGTATAAAGTTTAACTTCTTTATCATCCTCTTCTCTACCTGGAGTTTTTAGCTCAAATTTTTCAATAAAGAACTTAAAAATGAAGTAATAAATTGGGATAAATGACATTCCTATTGCAAGCTGAGCAATCATAACTCCGTTATGATTTTTAAAAAGAGGTATCCAGTTTAGCGCAGCAATCTCTATTAAACCAGACCCCATATTTCCAACAACTCCAAATGTATACATAACAGCAGCCATAGTTGCAGCTAAAATTGCATGTACTGCAAACAAGAATGGAGAAATAAACAAAAATGTAAATTCAAGTGGTTCAGTAATTCCTACTAAGATAGCTGTAAGAATAGCTGGAATTAAAAGTCCAGAAACAATTTTTTTCTTTTCAGGATGAGCAGTTTTATAAATTGCTAAACCTATTCCAATTGAACCAAATATTTTACCATTACCATGTAAAGCAAATCCTCCTTGAGGAAAGAGCTCTTTTAATGGTAGAGTTGAATTTGCAAAACTAGATAGATTTTGTGCCCAGTAAACTTGTATTCCACTATCTACAACAGCAGGACCAAATACAAAAGGACCATAAATGAAATGATGAAGACCTGTGGGAATCAAAATTCTTTCCAACAAAGTATAGAGCCAAACTCCAAAAGTTCCAGATGAAATTATTAATGTTTGTAATGATAATATAGCCATTTGTATTTTTGGCCAAATTAAGCACGTTATATATGAAGCAGGAAGCATGGCTAAAAAAGCAATCATTCCAACTAAAGCACTACCTTGAAATACGCCTAAAAAATCAGGCAACTGTTTTTCAAAAAACTTGTTATGGATATAAATTGTAATTCCTGAAATTGCTATTGCTCCAAGAATACTTGTATCTAAAGTCTTAATACCCCCAATAGTAGTTAAACCACTGATTCCACCAACATTTTGAGTGAAATCTACTCCAAAATTTGGTCCCCAGAAAGTAAGAATAGCATTTATAAAATAATTAAATGTAAAATAAGTTACT
Organism: uncultured Fusobacteriaceae bacterium; assembly: GCA_947072715.1. The sequence continues at coordinate 3,662 of CAMTJB010000142.1, forward strand.
AGTGCAGATAGACAAGCCCGTGCATGAGCTTTTTTTGCTAGTCCAATAGGAAGCCCAACAGCAAATATTAAAGGAAGTTGCCTAAAAACAGTCCATCCACCTTCTTCTATAATGTAAACTATTTTATAAAACATTCCGTTTGGGTCAGCTAATGAGCCTACAAAATCTGGATTTTTTAAAATAATAGTTAAAGCAACTGTAAGTCCTGCAAAAGGAAAAAGCAATACAGGTACAAAAAGTGCTCCTCCTAATCTTTGAAAGATTTTGATCATTTTATTCCCTCCTAATTTTTTATTCTTTTTTCTCTTCTATTAATTAGAGTATACACCAAAAAAATACTAAATCAATACTTATAGTGTTAAAAACACACATAACGAAGAACGTAACATGTTACGTTAAAAATGAATAAAATATTTAGATGAAAAATATAAGAACATTTAAAATATAAA
>CAMTJB010000143.1 GCA_947072715.1 uncultured Fusobacteriaceae bacterium
AATATATATAGTATAGATTATATAGTTTTTCTATTAAATAATTTCTCTTTATTATTATTTAATGTAAAGAATACTAATGTAGATATCATTAATATTACACCAAAAATATATGGAATATTTCCTTTCATATTAGCACCTTCTGGAGCCATTAGAACATATATTCCCATGATTCCTGTCATAAATGCAGATGGAATAGCGGTAACTAAATAATTCTTTTTATGCTTTATTAAATAAGCTGTAATCATCCATAGAGTAATAGTTGCAAGTAATTGATTTGTAACAGCCACATATCTCCATAAGATATTAAAGCCTAATTGAGACATGAATCCTGCTAAAACAAAAAGAGGGATAGCAACTAAAAATCTATTTTTAAGAGATTTTTGCTCAAGATTAATAGCATCTGCAATTGTTAATCTTGCACTTCTAAAAGCTGTATCTCCAGTAGAAATAGGAAGAGCAACAACTCCTAGTATGATTAAAATAGCACCAAATTTACCTAATAGAGATGTAGATATTTTACTTATTGCAACCATTCCCCCCCCACTAGCAGCAATCCCTTCAGTACTACCAAAGAAAGCTATTGAGATAGTAACCCATGTTAAAGCAACGATTCCTTCAATTATCATAGCACCAAAGAAAGTTTTTCTTCCTTGATACTCACTTTTTATACATCTTCCAATAAGGATAGATTGTGTTGAGTGGAAACCTGAAACAGCACCACAAGAGATAACAACAAATAGAAATGGAAACATAGGAATTTGTTTTGGATGCATATTAGCAAGGCTTATACTAGGTAATTGATATCCTTTAAATATAAGAGATCCCATAAGAAGAATAACCATAACAATAAGAGTAACCCCTAAAAAAGGATATATTTTTCCTATAATTTTATCAATGGGTAGAATAGTTGCTAACATATAATAAGCACTAATAAGCAGTAACCACCAAGTAGTGGAAATTCCAGTATAAGATTTTAGAATTTCTGCAGGTCCAGTTATAAAGGCAATTCCAACTATAATTAAAAGAAAAACAATAATATACTTACTTAGAGATTTAGCAGTCTCTCCTAAGTATATTCCTATTAAGTCAGGGATATTTCTTCCCTCATGTCTCATAGAAATCATTCCAGCATAGTAATCGTGGACAGAACCTATAAAGATACACCCTAAAACTATCCATACAAAACTAGCTGTTCCCCACATAGCACCAGCAATAGCACCAGTAACTGGACCTAGCCCTGCTATGTTAAGGAATTGTATTAATAAACCTTTTTTCCATCCAATTTCAACGTAATCAACTCCATCATTAATTAAAGTAACGGGTGTATCTCTTTGATCTACACCAAAATTCTTTTCTAAATATTTACTATAAGTAAAATACGCTGCAATAAGTAAAAATACACTGAAAAAATAACTAAACATAAAAAATCACTCCCCGTATCGAAATTTATTTATAAAAAAAAAGCAGTCTATTTAAAATTAGACTGCTTCTCAATAAAACCTTTGTAAGGTATATTATTATATTAAAATAAGGCTACTTAAACTAAAAATTAAGTGAGTATTTTAAAGGAGTGTCTAACAAAATAATTTAATTTGATTTTATTTGTGTATATCAAAAGGCTAGTAATAATATTAATAATTATTACCAGAAAAAGTGACAAGACAACTAAATCTAAATTAAATATTTTATTCATAACGCTCCTCCTTATTTTTGAATTTTGTATAGTATATAGATAATAAGGAAGAATGTCAATGTATTTTAGTATTAATTAAAAAAAATAAAAAAAAGATATTGACAATTTTTAGATAAAAAAGTATACTTAAAGAGTGATTAGCACTCCATGATGATGAGTGCTAACAAATAGAGGAACGAGAAGGAGGGTAATAATGATAACAGATAGAGAAAAGTTAGTCTTAAGTGCTATAGTAAATTATTATTTAACTTCTGGAGAAACTATAGGATCACGAGCATTAGTAAAAAAATATGGTATTGATTTTTCATCAGCTACAATTAGAAATGTAATGGCTGATTTAGAAGATTTAGGCTATATAGCTAAAACACATGTATCTTCAGGAAGAATACCTACAGATGCAGGGTATAGATATTATTTAGATGAGCTTTTAGAAATTGAAAAGCTAACTAAAATGGAAAAAGAACGTATAGAGGTTGCTTATGAAAAAAGAATCGATCAGTTAGACTCAATGTTAAGAGAAACTTCAGATTTATTATCTAAAATGACGTCATACGCAGGAATAGTAATTGAACCAAATCACAATAAAAATAAGATAAAAAAGATAGAACTAGTTCATATAGATGACCACTTAGTAATGGCAGTAATAGTTATGGAAAATAAAGCTATAAGAACTAAAAATATAGTTTTAGAAGAAAAACTAACAAGAAAAGAGGTTATACAGCTGTCAGATGAGATAAATGAAAAAATATCTAGTGGAGAATTTTCTAAAGTAGATTTATCGAAAATGTTAGAAGAGACAAAACCTCTTACTAGTAAGATAGCAGAGATTGAAGATGCTATTGAGAAAGAGATATACAAAGATATAGAGGGAAAAATGTTCTTTAATAATGCTTCAAGTATTATTGATACTCAAGGAATAGACGCTCAAGAGGCTATGAAAATTTTCGGAGATGACCGACATGTAAAGGCTTTGTTTGAAGAGTTAGTAAAGTCCAAGGAAAAAAATTATGGAGCAGTAAATGTTATTTTCGGAGATGAAATTAATAAAAAAGGTTTAGAAAATTATAGCTTTGTATATTCAATATATAAAGTGGGAGATTCTGAAGGTATAGTTGGAGTAATTGGACCTAAAAGAATGGCTTATTCTAAAACTATAGGGTTAGTAGACTACGTAAGTAAAGAGGTAAACAAAGTAATAAAAAAAATAGATATAGAGGAAGTGAAGTAATGTCTGAGAAAGAAAATGAACTAGAAAAAGAGAAAGATAGAGTAGCAGAAGAAGAGATAAAAGAGGTTGAAGTAGAGTTATCTGAAACAGATAGACTTAAAGAAGAAAATGATAAATTAAAAAAAGAAACTGAGGAATTAAAAGCAGATTATTTAAGAAAAAATGCTGAATTCCAAAACTTTAGAAAAAGACAAGAGAAAGAGTTAGAAGAGCTTAGAAAATATGCCTCAGAAAAAATAATGGTTAAGCTTTTAGATAATGTTGATAACTTAGAAAGAGCAATCGCAGCATCTACAGAAACAAAAGATTTTGATTCTTTAATAAAAGGTGTTGAGATGACTTTATCTCAAATGAAAAGTATCATGGCATCAGAAGGTGTTGAAGAGATAGAATCTGAAGGACAAGGATATGATCCACATGTTCACCACGCGGTGATGGTTGAGGATTCTCCCAGTCACGAAAATGACCAAATTATTCAAGTTTTTCAAAAGGCGTACAAAATGAAAGACAAGGTAATTAGACCTGCAATGGTTAAGGTTTGTAAAAAAGGGTAGTAAAATAAAATATTAATAAAAAAATTTAGAATAAAATTAAATGAAAATTTAGGAGGAAAACAATGTCTAAAATAATCGGAATTGACTTAGGAACAACAAATTCATGTGTAGCAGTAATGGAAGGAGGAAACTTCTCAATAATACCAAATGCAGAAGGAGCTAGAACTACTCCATCAGTAGTAAACATCAAAGAAAATGGTGAAATTATAGTAGGAGAAATAGCAAAAAGACAAGCTATAACAAATCCAACTTCAACAATAGCTTCAATCAAAACTCATATGGGAACTGACTATAAAGTAAACGTATTTGGAAAAGCTTACGGACCACAAGAAATATCAGCAATGATATTAAAGAAATTAAAGAAAGATGCTGAAGCATACTTAGGAGAAGCAGTAACAGAAGCTGTAATCACAGTTCCAGCATACTTTACAGATGCTCAAAGACAAGCTACAAAAGATGCAGGAGTAATCGCTGGTTTAGAAGTAAAAAGAATCATTAACGAGCCAACAGCTTCAGCTTTAGCATACGGATTAGAAAAGAAAAAAGAGGAAAAAGTATTAGTATTTGACCTTGGTGGAGGAACATTTGACGTTTCAGTTCTTGAAATTGC
>CAMTJB010000144.1 GCA_947072715.1 uncultured Fusobacteriaceae bacterium
AATAAGAAACTCACAACTTTTAACAATTGCTCCAACAGGATCAATCGGAACAATGTTACAAATGAGTACAGGAATAGAACCTAACTTTGCTTTCTCTTATACAAGAAAAACAGAAAGTTTACACGGTGAGGATAAATTCTATAAAGTGTTTACTCCAATTGCTAAAAAATATATAGATGAAAATGGATTACAAGATGATGCAGAGTTACCAGATTACTATGTAACAGCTCAAAATTTAGATCCGCTTGATAGAATTAGAATGCAAGGTGTATGGCAAAAAAGAATAGATGCTTCAATTTCTTCAACTATTAACTTAATTAATAAGACAACTGTAGAAGAAGTAGAAAATATATATATTCAAGCATGGAAACATGGATTAAAAGGTGCAACTATTTACAGAAGTGGTTGTAGAAGAGAAGGAATTTTAACTATTGAACCTAAAAAAGAAAAAACAGCTGTTGCAACTAGTAATGCAGTAGTTACAGGTGAAGTTGGAATAGCAAGAGGGGAGTTAAAAGAGATAGCTGAAGATACAATATACTATCCAAATGCACTTAAAATTGGATGTGGAAAGTTAAAAGTTATGATAGGATACTCACCATCAGAAAAAGCAATTCAAGATTTATATGTAATTAGAAGTGGAGAGGGTGGATGTGAGAAAAACATTCAAGCCGTAGCTATTTATATGTCAGGAATATTAAGACTTGGTGGAAATTTATTTATGCTTGAAAGAGCTGTAGAAGGTGTAAGTGGTTGTACATCTTTCGCTGTAGCAAGAACTAGAGATAAAGATATTGGAAAAGGGAATACTTGCCCAACAGCTATTTTAAATGTACTTAAAAAGTTTGAAAAAGAGATGGGACTTAATGATTCTGAAGTAGCTGCACAAAAGAGAAGAGAGGAGTCTTTGCAAGATGAGATAAAAGAGGAAAGAGTTTCTTCTCAAAAATCAACTCCATTAGATTTAAACGTAGCTCATTGTCCAGAGTGCGGAGAACAAATAGATATAACAGGTGGATGTTACTCTTGTAGAAGTTGCGGATACTCTAAATGTGAATAATATATAAACTTAATTGAATTAAAGTAATTCGTTAATGTTAAAGTAAAAAGAGGTGATGTAGAAATACATCACCTCTTTTTACTTTGTTAATATAATTTAATATTAATTTTCAGTCATAAGATATGAACCTTCCCAGAAATACCATTCATATCTACTACATGTAACAAAAATATCAATCATTCTATTTTTTTTCTCAATAGTAATATTTTCAGAAAGTTTATTTATTATTTCTATTAACCAGAGATTTAAAGATTCATATTCAGGGTCTGTATAAGCCTCAACCCATTCTCCATAAACAGAATGTCCTAGCACTTTGGCATCTCTAGTCAGCATATTTTTAGCAATAAGATGATAGCTATAAGCGCAAGAGAAAATTGAAGCTAAAACATCTAAAATATCACCATTTAAAGATTCAGCCATCATATAATTTGTATAGGATTTATTAAATAAAGATATCTTTGTATTTTTTAAATCTTCTTTTGTTATTCCAAGACGTTTCATGTAATTTCTATGAAGATTAAGCTCATCGTTTAATATGCTATCAATAATTTTTGCAAGACCTTGCATTAATTTTTCATCGTTAGTTTTAGTAATTCCAATAGCGAAGATTTTAGTATATTCAAAAAGGTAATAATAATCTTGAATTAAGTAAAATTTAAATTTTTTAATATCTAATTCTCCTTTATTCATCTCTTTTATGAAAGGGTGTTCGTAATAACTTTTCCATATATCATTAGACTCTTTTAACATAAGGTCTACAATGTTCATGAGCTTCCTCCATTATATCTATTAAATTTTTTTATGTAGCTTCTTAATTTTACACAGGAAGCTCTTTAAAGTCAATGAATTAAAGGCATTAAATAAATTATATTTCAAATAAAAATATGGTATACTAAAATGAATTAAATAAGAAATTTATATAAGGATGAAATTATGATTGGAGAGGCTAGAAAACTTTTAAAAACAATTTATGGTTACGATAATTTTAGAGATGGGCAAACAGCTATAATTGAATCTGTTTTAAAAGGTAAAGATACTCTTGGAATTATAGCAACTGGAGGCGGAAAATCAGTTTGTTACCAGATTCCAGCTCTAATATTTCCAGGTTTGACCATAGTAATATCCCCCTTGATATCTCTTATGAAAGATCAAGTAGATGCATTGGATATCTTAGGGATAAATTCAGCATTTTTAAACTCTTCGTTAACAAAGGGTGAGTATGTAGATATTATAAGAAAAATAAAAAATAAAAAATTAAAAATATTATATATATCTCCAGAAAGATTAGAAAATGAAAGTTTTATTAATATGATGAAAGATGTACAAATTTCTCTATTAGCAATAGATGAAGCTCACTGTATTTCCCAGTGGGGACACGATTTTAGAAAAACATACTTAGTTATACCTGAGTTTACTAGAAAAATAGGAAAAAAAATACAAGTTTTAACTTTAACAGCAACAGCTACTCCACAAGTAAAAGAAGATATTGTTGAAAAAATGGAGATGATTAATCCAGAGATTCATGTGGATAGTTTCGATAGAACAAATATCTATATGAGGGTAGAAAGAGGAAAAGAACCTGAACCATATATTGTAAGATATTTAACTGATAATAAGAATAAATCAGGAATAATATATGCAAGTACAAGAAAAGAAGTGGACAGTTTATATGCTTATTTAAAATTAAAAGGTTTTGATGTAGGTAAATATCATGCTGGAATGTCAAACGAAGATAGAATAATAGCTCAGGAAGAGTTTATAAAAGATAATATAAAAATTATAGTAGCGACAAATGCTTTTGGAATGGGAATAGACAAGTCAAATGTGAGATATGTAATTCATAGAAATATTCCAAAAGATATAGAAAGTTATTATCAAGAAATAGGAAGAGTAGGGAGAGATGGAGCTCCTGGAGAAGCTGTTTTACTCTTTTATGAAGAAGACGAGGGGATTCATAAATACTTTATAGAAAATAATTCAGAACTTACATATGAAATGAAGAAGATAAAAGTAGAAAAACTAGATAAGATGATAGAGTATGCGTATATAGAAAGTTGCTATAGAGAGTATATTTTAAAGTATTTTGGAGAAAAAAGAATAAAAAATTATTGTGGAAATTGTTATAATTGTTCAAGGGTTAGAGATGTAGAGAACTTAACAGAAGAAGCTCAAATGATATTTTCTTGCATAGGAAGGGCGAAAGAAACAATAGGAGTGAGTTCCCTTGTGAATATTTTACTGGGAAGATTAGATACAAAACTTGAAAAAAAAGGGTATCAAAGTTTATCGACCTTTGGAATAATGAAAGGTAAAGATAGAGAATGGTTAGAGGAGTTTATTAATTTTTTAATCTCAGAGAAGTATCTTCATCAAAGTGCAGGAAGTTTTCCAATTTTAATTCTTACTAAAAAAGCTTATGATGTTGTAAAATCTTTAAAGAGTCTAAAAAGAAAAAAAGATGAGAGAGTAACCTTTGACTATTATAGTGATGAATTATTTCAAGAATTTTTAGAGTTAAGAGATAAAATAGCGAAAAATGAAAATGTCGCACCATATAATATATTTTCTGATTTAACTCTTATGGAATTATCAGATAAAAAACCACAAACAAGATGGGATATGTTAAAAATAAGAGGCGTAGGAAATCAAAAGTTTAAAAATTATGGAGAAAAATTTTTAGAGATTATTAATCGTGATTGTAAAGAGGAAAGTTTTTATTATTCTAAAGAAAAACTTGAAAAAATAAAAGAGTATTTAGAAATTGAAAGACCTCTTTTAGAAATAGATAAAGTACTTAGAGAAATAATTAAATAGAGAAAAGAGGTAAGTATAGATGATAGAATTTTTTATTGCAAAGAAGTATATATTAGAAAGAAAAAGACAAAGTGTTGTATCTATCATAGGGATAATGATAGGAGTTTTAGTTCTAACTGTTTCAATAGGAATTTCCAATGGATTAGATTCAAATATGATAAA
>CAMTJB010000145.1 GCA_947072715.1 uncultured Fusobacteriaceae bacterium
CCAGCTTCTTTTACAAGTTCTTTTTCCTCTTGGCATTGAACTTTATATTTTTCTAACATTTCAGAGTATACAGCATTCTCATCTCTTCCAATCTCTTCTAATGTTAAGAATTCTGGATTTCCTCCTAACATTATGTCAGTTCCTCTTCCTGCCATATTTGTAGCTATTGTTACAGCTTTATATCTTCCTGCTTGAGCTACAATCTCCGCTTCTCTCTCATGCTGTTTAGCATTAAGTACATTATGAGGTATTTTTTTCTTTGTTAATTCTTCTGATAACTCTTCTGAACCTTTTATTGATATTGTACCAACAAGTACAGGTTGCCCTTTTTCATAAAGTTCTATAATTTTACCAACTATAGCTTCTATTTTCTCCTCTCTAGATTTATAAACTAAATCGGCTCCATCAATTCTTTGAATTGGAAGGTTTGTTGGTATTATTACAACTTCTAAATTATAGATATGAACAAACTCTGCAGCTTCTGTTTCAGCAGTTCCTGTCATTCCAGATAATTTTTCATACATTCTAAAGTAATTTTGTAATGTTATTGTAGCTAAAGTTTGGTTTTCTCCAGCTATATTTACATCTTCTTTTGCTTCAATAGCCTGATGAAGACCATCTGAATATCTTCTTCCTTCTAAAGCTCTTCCTGTAAATTCATCAATTATAATTACACTTCCATCTTTTAATAAATAATCTTTATCTTTAATGAAAAGTTCTTTTGCTTTTAAAGCTTGATTTAAATAGTGAGTTAACTCTATATGCTCTGGTGAATATAGGTTATCTATTTTTAACATTGCCTCAACTTTTGCAACACCTTTATTAGTTAAAGTTAGATTTTTAGATTTTTCATCTACTTCATAATCTCCCCAATCTGAATCAGGAATATTCATCTCTTTCTTTAATTTAACATCTGTTATTTTTTCAGTTTTATAACTTCTTTCTAAATTTGCTGCTACTTGGCAGAAAATTTTATACCATTTTGTAGTTTCTGAAGCTGCTCCTGATATTATAAGTGGTGTTCTCGCTTCATCTATAAGAATCGAATCCACTTCATCAACTATACAGTAGTTAAGTTTTTTCTGTACTTTATCTTCAATTTTTCCAACCATATTATCTCTTAAATAATCGAAACCAAACTCAGAATTTGTACCATATGTAATATCTGAATTGTAAGCATCTATTCTCTCTTCAGTTGAGATTGAATTTAATATAACTCCTGAAGTTAAACCTAAGAATTCATAAACTCTACTCATTATATCTCTATCTCTTTTTGCTAAATAGTCATTTACTGTTATTATGTGAACACCTTTTCCAGTAAGTGCATTCAAGTAAACAGGACATGTTGCAACTAAAGTTTTTCCTTCTCCTGTCTTCATCTCTGTTATTTTACCTTCGTGAAGAACTATTCCTCCAATTAACTGTACATCATAGTGTCTAAGTCCTAAAACTCTTTTTGACACCTCTCTAACTGTTGCAAAAGCTTCAACTAAGATATCATCTAAAGTTTCCCCTTTTTCTAATCTTTCCTTAAAAATAATTGTATTATTTTTAAGTTCCTCATCTGTGTATTTTATATATTTACTTTCTAGTGCATTTATCTCTTGAACTTTTTTAGAGATTCTAGCTACCTCTCTATCATTTTTTGTTCCAAAGACTTTTTTCATAATCGATTTTATCATGGCTTTTCCTTTCAAACTTTTTATTTTTTAATAACTATACTTTATCACATTTTAATAATTTTTCAAGAATAGTATACCATATACCGAGATTTTTTTCTATTTTTTATCTATTTCTCCTCTCTTTTAACATACTTTCATCACTATTTTTTGTTTATCATTGATAAAAATTCACTTTCCGTCAAAATTTTAATTGTTTCTATTTTTTTTGCTTTCTCCAGCTTACTACCAGCATCCTCTCCTACAACTAGAAAATCTAGCTTTTTATTTACTCCACTAGCCACTATTCCCCCTTGTTTTTCCACTTCTTTTTGGGCTGTATCTCTTGTAAATAGTGTTAATTTTCCAGTAAATAAAAATGTTTTTTCTTTAAATTCAGGATTTGTGTTAGTATTTTCAATTTCTGATACTTCATTTTGAGAAAAATTAACACCATAATCTTTTAACTTATTTAAAATCTCTAATGAATTTTCATTTCTAAAAAATTCATATATTGTTTTTGCACCTTTATCTCCAACTCCATCTATTTCTAAAAGTTCCTCAATCTCCATACTAGATAATCTATCTATATTTCTAACTGTTTTTGCTAAACTTTTAGCCAAAAATTTTCCTACAAAGGGTATTCCTAAAGAGTATAAAGTTTTAGCAAATTCGTTATTTTTGCTTTTTTCTATACTTTCAATAAGATTTTCTACACTTTTTTCTCCCATTTTCTCCATCTGTTTTAAATCCTCTTTATGATTTTTTAAAAGATAGATATCTGATATGTCCTTTAAGTATTTCGCTTCTATAAGCTTTTCAACTATTTTAGAACCTAATCCTGTTATGTTCATTCCATCACGAGATACAAAATATTCAATTCCACCCTGTAATTTTCCCGGGCAAAGGATATTTGGACATTTTAAATCTACATTCCCTTCCTCTTTTATAAGAAGAGTATTGCAAATTGGACAATGAGTAGGGGGAATTATATCTCTTTCAACTCCAGTTCTTAACTCAATAACTGTTTTCACAACTTGAGGTATTATTTCAGCTGCTTTTTCTATAAAAACTGTATCCCCTATTTTTATATTTTTCCTAACTATTTCATCATAATTATGTAAGCTTGCTCTTTTTACATTACTCCCTGACAAATTAACTTCTTCTAACTCTGCTACTGGTGTTATCTTCCCTGTTCTTCCAACTTGCCAAGTTATATCTAAAAGTTTTGTTGTCATCTGCTTTGCAGGGAATTTATAAGCTATTGCCCATCTTGGTGATTTTGTTGTATTACCTAACTCTTCCCAAATATCCATATTATCTACTTTTATTACAAGCCCATCTGTTTCATAATCTAATTTTTCTTTTTCTTGTTCCCAGTATTTAATTCTCTCTTCTAATTCAACAATATTTTTTAGATTTTCACAAACACCTGTAGTTTTTATCCCTAAATTTTGTATAAACTTTATACTCTCTTCATGTGTTTTTATTCTGTGTTTTTCTGGTTCCACTAAAAAGTAAAAATAAGCATCCAACTCTCTTTCTGCAACTATTTTTGAATCTAATTGTTTTAATGTTCCTGCTGCTGCATTTCTAGGATTTGCAAAGACCTCTTCTCCATCTAGTAATCTTTTTTCATTTAATTTTTCAAATGTAGATAAAGGAATTACAATCTCTCCTCTTACTTCCATGTCTATATTTTTTTCTAAATATTTTGGAATACTTTTTATCTCTAAAACATTTTCAGTTACATCTTCTCCAATAGCACCATCTCCACGAGTTATAGCTCTTACAAGTTTACCATTTTCATATATAACACTTATAGATAATCCATCTAATTTTAGTTCTAAATCATAAGACAATTCGTACTTAGTTACATCTATATTTTTCTCTATTCTCTCAATAAAATTAGAAACTTCTTCTAAGTTATAACTATTTGAAAGAGATAACATAGGTTTTCTATGAGAGATTTTTTGAAATTTACTGTCCTTAAGCGATGAACCCACTTTTTCAAAAAGATTTCCTCCACTATTAGAATTTTTTAAATTATACTCTTTCTCTAACTCTTCTAACTTCTTCAATAATTTATCGTATTCAACATCTGAAATTAAAGGATTATTTTTTGAGTAATAAAAATAATCATATTTTTCTATTTCGTTCCTTATATTTTTAATTTCATTATATTTCTCATCAACTTTATTACTATTTTCATTATTTTCATCAAACAACTTCATTTTTATTAACAACCATCCTTCATTAAAATTTTAAGCACTATTCAGAATATTTTTTATCTAAAGTATATCATTTTTTTTCTGAAATTTCTAACGTTTTGTGTAAGGTTAATTTGTTTGATTTTTTGTTTAAATTTT
>CAMTJB010000146.1 GCA_947072715.1 uncultured Fusobacteriaceae bacterium
TGGTATTAGTTTTATACTTTATATTAAATATAGTATTTTTATCAGAGTTAGAGACAAAAGATTTACCTATGGGAGCATTCATTTTATTATACCCAGTAATTGGAAGAATGAATACAGTTATAAATTGTGCTACAGCACCTTATGCTAGATCTAGTGGAATGGCAAAGGATTTTGTAGAACAAACAGATTATAAAGGTTTTGTTTTAAGTTTTATAATAACTTTAACATATGCTTATGCTGTTTTAGACTATTTTAAACTTAATATCTCAATTATTTCTATAGTGCCTATAATGGCAATATTAGGATATTATTTTGCAAGACTTATGACTAGAAAAATAGGTGGAGTAACAGGTGACACTTTAGGAGCAGTATTAGAGCTAACGCAAATAGTTACGTTGTTCTTAGTATATTTTATAGCATAATAAAAGTGAGAGGGATATGGGAAAATTAATTCTTATTAGACATGGAGAAACAGAATATAATAAACAAAAACTTTTTTTTGGATGGAAAGACCCAGAATTAAATGAGGAAGGAATTTTTCAAAGTAACCAAGCAAAAGAAAGATTAAAAAATTATGAATACGATAAAATATATGTTAGTCCTCTAAAAAGAGCATTTTTAACAGGTGAAATAGTTAATTATAAAGAGTTGGAATTAAATGTTTCTAATCAATTAAAAGAGCTAAATTTTGGAATATTTGAAGGTCATTCTTATGAAGAAATACTTGAAAAATATCCAAGTGAAGAAAAAATTGCAAAGGAAAATTGGGAAGACTATTCTTTTGAAACTGGAGAAAGTCCTAAGATGTTGCAAGAGAGGGTAATTAAATTTATAAATAATAATTTAAACTTAGAAAAAGAAAATGTAGTTTTAGTTACTCATTGGGGAGTTATTTGTACAATTTTAAGTCATTATATAACTGGTGGACTAAAAGGGTACTGGAAGTTTAAAGTGAAAAATGGTGGGATTGCAGTATTAGAGTTTTCAGAAGGATTTGTATCTTTAGAAGGTCTGAATGTGGGAGAATAAATGGACAATTTAATGGAAGTTTTAAAAGAGATTAACGACATAGATTATAAAGCTTTAGAAAGAGCGGAAAACTGGCTAAATTCTAGAATGAAACCACAGGGAAGTCTAGGTTATTTAGAAAAACTATCTATAAAAATAGCTGGAATAACAGGTGATGAATTTTATAAAATAGATAATAGTCTTCATATAGTAGCTTCAGCAGATAATGGAATAATAGAAGAAGGTGTATCTTCTTGTCCTATTGAATATACTAGAATAGTATCTGAAGCGATGTTAAGTGGAATAGCAGCAATAGGAATTTTGTGTAAAAATCTTAATGTAGATTTAAAACTAGTAGATATAGGAATAGCTGAAGAGATAAAAAAACATTATCCTAATTTATATAATAGAAATGTTGCTAGAGGAAGCAAAAATTTTGTTCATGAACCTGCTTTAGGAATAGAAAATACTTTAAAAGCAATTTTTGTTGGTATAGATTTAATAAAAGAAAACAAAGATAAATATAGCATTTTTTCTAATGGTGAGATGGGAATAGGAAATACAACAACAAGTTCAGCAATCTTATATTCTCTTGTAAAGGGGGATATAAATGAGATTGTAGGACGTGGTGGAGGTCTTACAGATCAAGGGTTAGAAAATAAGAAAAGAATAATAAAAGAGTGCTGTGAAAAATATGATACATTTAATAAAACACCTCTAGAAATTGTTTCTTTAGTTGGAGGATATGATATAGCATGTATGATAGGAATGTATATTGGAGCAGCAAAATATAAAAAGCCTATGCTTATAGATGGATTTATATCTTCTGTTGCAGCTCTTGTTGCAGTAAGAATGAATCCCAAAATTAAAGATTATATAATAGGAACTCATATGAGTGAAGAACCAGGAATGAAAATAGTTTTTGATGAGTTAGGGCTAGAAGCACCTCTTCAAATGGGAATGAGATTAGGAGAGGGAACTGGAGCAGTATTTGCACATCCAATGGCAAGATGTGCTATGGAAATAATGAGGACAATGAAAACAAAAGATGATGTATATAAAATTATTCTGTAGAGGAATAATTTAGGAGGTTTTATTATGGATGGAAAAAGTGGGCATCGAGAGAGATTAAGAGAGAAATTTCTAAATCAAGGGATAGAAGGTTTTTATCATCCATATGAAAAACTAGAGTTTTTATTAATGTTTTCAATTCCACAAAAAGATGTAAAACCCATAGCAAAAGAGTTATTAAGTAGATTTAAAACTATTGAAGGAGTTTTAAAAGCTAGTGTGGAACAATTAAAAAGTATAGATGGGATTGGAGAAAGAACAGCTTTATTTCTAAAATATATAAGTGACTTAAATAAAGAACTTTTTAAAATTCATTATAAATTAGAAAAGATTTCGATAGATAGTAAAAATGATTTAATCGGTTATTTAAAAAACGAGATTGGCTTTGATAGCAGAGAAAATTTTTTTATTTTATATTTAGATTCTGCTAATCATCTAATAAATGAAAGAGAGCTTAAAAGTGAATCTTTATTTAAGGGGACCATAGATAGAAGTGCTATATATCCTAGAGAGATAGCAGTGAAAATAATGGGTGTAAGAGAAGAAAAAAAGAAAAAGAAAAAAGAAAAAAATATAGATAAAAAATTAACATTAGAAGATGTTATTGACGAAGAGAATGGATATAAAAATATAGTTGAAAAAAGTATAGATTATAAAGCTAAATCCGTAATTATTTCTCATAATCATCCTAGTGGAAACTATAAACCTTCAAGAAGCGATATTGAGTTAACCCAAAGTTTAAAATCTACATTAGGAATGCTTGATATAAGGTTAATAGATCATATAATAGTGACAGAAGAGTCATATTTTAGTTTTTTAGAAGAGGGACTTCTTGAATAAATTTGGAGGAATAAAATGGAAAATAATCAAATTGATAGTATAGAAAATATAAATGTTGAATCTCAGGAAATAAAAGTGGAGACAAATAAAAAATATAAAGTATTAGGTGTTATGTTTGAAGTAACTAAAAAAAGATATTATTTCGAAGTGGTAGATAACATAAAATATAAAAAAGGTGATAAAGTACTAGTAGATACTATAAGAGGAAAAGAGATTGGAGTTGCTTATAGTGAACCTATGGAACTAGAGGAGAGACTTTTAGTTTTACCTTTAAAGCCAGTATTGAAAAAAGCTGGACCAGAAGAAATTGGAGAGTATGAAAAGCTTAAAGAGGAATCAAAAAAAGCTAACAAAATTTGTAAGGAAAAAATATTAGAGCATAAATTACCGATGAAATTAGTATCTGTAGAATACACTTTTGATAAAACAAAACTGATTTTTTACTTTACAGCAGAAGGAAGAATAGATTTTAGAGACTTAGTAAAAGATTTAGCAAATATTTTTAAAGTTAGAATAGAGTTAAGACAGATAGGTGTTAGAGATGAAGCTAGAATATTAGGAAGCATAGGAATTTGTGGAAAAGAGCTTTGTTGTAGAACTTTTATTAATAAATTTGATTCAGTTTCTATAAAAATGGCAAGAGATCAAGGATTAGTAATTAATCCTACAAAAATTTCAGGTGTGTGTGGAAGATTACTTTGTTGCTTAAATTACGAGTATCATCAATATGAAGAAGCTTTAAGAAATTTCCCAGCAGTAAATCAATTTGTTAAAACAGAATTTGGAGAGGGAAAAGTTTTAGGAATAAGTCCTTTAAATGGATTCTTATATGTTGATACACATGGAAAAGGAATAATGAAATTTAATGTAACAGATGTACAATTTAATAAAAAAGAAGCTTCTAAATTAAAGAGTATTTCAAGTGAAGATGAAAAAAAACTTAAGAGTTTAGAGAAGGAGTAAATCGGTGGAGAGTATAACAGAATTAGAAAAAGGATATAACATATATCAATATGAAGAGGAGTTTAAGTTCTCTATAGATGCTGTTTTACTTGCTGATTTTATAGATAAAATAAAAAAAGAAAAAGCTTTAGAAATAGGTAGTGG
>CAMTJB010000147.1 GCA_947072715.1 uncultured Fusobacteriaceae bacterium
TACTTTTATCTGTCATTGCTGTTACACAGTAGAAAGATGCCACTCCTGCATTTGTAATAAAGCATTTTCTTCCATTTAATACATAATCATCTCCATCTCTAACAGCTACTGTTCTTCCAGCTCCAGCATCTGATCCTGCTGATGGTTCTGTTAATCCAAAACATCCAAATCCACCATTAACTATTATTTCACAAGCTCTTTTTTTCTGCTCTTCTGTTCCTGCTATTAAAACTGGTTTTAATCCAAGTCCACTAGTTGAAATTGTTGTTGCAAATCCAGCATCTGCTATAGCTATTTGCTCTATTAAAGCTGCTATTGACACATTATCAAGTCCCATTCCACCATAAGCTTCTGGGACTTCTAACATATGTAATTGCATCTCTATTGCCTTATCATAAATCTCTTTTGGCCACTCTCCACTTCTGTCATACTCTTTACATTGCTCTTTAACTTCCTTGTTACAAAAATCTTTAACTGCCTCTAGTAAATCTTTTGCATCTTCTGAAATCATATAAGCCATTTTTTTCCTCCATTTATTTATAATTAATTAATTGGTTACTTTATTTATAACTAAATTATAATTTTATTTAAACTATAATTTATAACAAACTTTTCCTGGATTTAAAATCAAATTTGGATCAAAAGCTAATTTTATATTTTCCATAAGCTTCATATTTACATCTCCTAAAGATCTTCTTAAATATTCAACTTTTCCATGTCCTATTCCATGTTCTCCTGAAATTTGACCTCCAAATTCAATTGCTTTCTCATAAGCTTTATCCATAAACTTAGATGCTCTTCTCTTAAATTCATCCTCTTCAAGATCATTGCTGCATGTATAAATATGTAGATTTCCATCACCAGCATGCCCAAAACTTTTTATAACAAGCCCTATTTCGCTCTCTATAGAACGAATATAGTCTAAATACTCTGCTATTTTATTTATTGGTACAACTACATCACATTCATCAAGTAATTTTGTGTCTGCTTCGATTGCTTCAAGGAAAGATCCTCTTGCTGCCCAAGCTTCTTTTTTTAATATAGGTGTATCTGCAACTAATACATCCACTGCTCCAGCTTCTAATACTATCTCTGATGCTCTTTCGATAATTTCTTCTAACTGCTCTTTATTATCCCCATCAAATGTTACAAGTAAATAAGCTCCTATTTCTATTCCCTCTATTTTTTTAGGAAAAACACTTTTTCCTAAGTATGCTTCTGATGATAAAACTATCTCTTTTTCCATAAATTCAACCGCTTGTGGTTGTAAGTTTGCCATCATAATTTTAGGAACTGTAGCTATACATTCACTTAAATCCTCATAAGGTATAATTAAGCTTACAACTTCTTTTGGTTGAGGAAGTAATTTTAAAGTTATCTCAGTTATTATTCCAAGAGTTCCCTCAGATCCAACCATTAGATTTAACATACTATATCCTGAACTTGTTTTTGATACTGAGGCTCCAAACTCTGTTATCTCTCCTGTGGGTAATACTACTTTCATAGCACGAACATAGTCTCTTGTAGCTCCATACTTAACTGCACGCATTCCCCCTGCATTTGTAGATACGTTTCCTCCTAGAGTAGCAAACTTTTCTCCAGGATCAGGTGGATATAACAATCCTTTTTTAGTTGCATCTTCTGCCAGTTCATTTAGTAAAACTCCTGGTTGAACTCTTACTACTAAATTATCCATATCATAATTTAATATTTTATTCATTTTAGTAGTGGAAATTACTACTCCACCACTAATTGGAACTGCTCCACCTACAAGCCCTGTTCCTGCACCTCTTGGAGTTACTGGAATTAAATTTTCATTACATACTTTCATAATTTCTGATATCTCTTCAGTTGTTAAAGCTTCTATGAGAATTTCTGGATTTACCTTCCCATAAATTGGCATCTCATCATGAGAAAAGTCATCATTAATCTCATTTCCAATAAAAACTCTTTTTGGAGCTATTTTTTTTAATTTTTCAATAATTTCAACTGTAATCTCTCTATATCTAGACATTTTTTATTCTCCTTAAATTACTTTTTTTACAAAATCTTTTGCATAATCATTTTTTATTCCCATAACCTCTTCTTTAAATATTCTGCTATCCATCTCTTTTAAATCTTTAGCTATTAAAGGTTTGAAATCCATAAGATCTAATATATCATTTTGTAAATTAATACCTGGAGCAATCTCTATTAAAGTTAATCCTTCTTTTCTTAATTCAAAAACAGCTCTTTCTGTTACATATAATACTGGCTGTCCAATTTTTCTTGCATAGTTTCCTGAGAAAGTTATCTGCTCTACTGTATCAATAAATTTTTTAGAAGATCCCTCTTTCAATATATTAAGTTTTCCATCTTTTACTTCTACATCTAACCCTTTAGTTGTAAATGATCCACAGAAAACTACTTTTTTAGCATTTTGACTAATACTTATAAATCCTCCACAACCTGCAATTCTTGTTCCAAATTTACTAACATTTAAGTTTCCATCTTTATCAGCCTGAGCAAGTCCTAAGAAAACTGTGTCTAGCCCTCCACCATCATAAAAATCAAATTGGTAAGTTTGATCTAATACTGCATCAGCATTTATAGATGTTCCAAAACGAATTCCTGATTGAGGTATTCCTCCTACTAGACCTGATTCCACTGTTAATACCATATGATCACCTATATCTTCTTCTTTAGCTATAGTTGATACATATTCTGGAACCCCTATTCCTAAATTTCCAACGATTCCTTTTCTTATCTCCATAGCAGCTCTTCTTGCAATAATTTTTTTTGCTCCCATAGCCATAATCTCTGAATGTGAATTTTTACTTAAACGCACTGCTCCACATAGTTCAGGTTCATATTCAATTCCATAAACTTGCTCTTTTAAACTAGGATCGTCAACTTCAACTACATAATCGACATATATTCCTGGAATTTTAACTAATTTAGGATCTAAACTTCCATTTTCTACTATTTTATCTACTTGAACTATAACCTTACCTCCACAGTTATGAACTGCTTGAGCGATAGATATGCACTCTGTTGTAGCTGCTTCTCTTTCTAAAGATATATTTCCTCTCTCATCTGATAAACTACCTTTTATTAAGGCAATATCAAAATGAATCGGTTTATAGAATAATCTATCTTCACCTTTAATATTAATTACTTCTACAATATCTTCTGTAGTTATTTCATTTAACTTTCCGCCATCTATTCTTGGATCTGCAAATGTATTTAAACCAACATGTGTAAATGTTCCTATTTTTTTACCTGCAACATCCCTTAACATATGACATAATGCTCCTTGTGGTAC
Source organism: uncultured Fusobacteriaceae bacterium (assembly GCA_947072715.1). The sequence goes on from CAMTJB010000147.1 coordinate 3,305, forward strand.
GTTATAACCTTGTATTTTATTTTCAACTATTAGTTTTACAAGTTTAGGCGCCTTATTAAAATGCCCTGCAATTACTTTTGCTAAAAGTCCTTCGTGAGAAAGATGATTAACTGCCTTACAATCACCGTCACCTTGCCCCGCAGTATAAAAAAGTGTTAAATTTCTTGGGGAATTATTTTCTAAAAATCTTTGCTCTAATGCAACTTCTAATCCTTCTGGGTTAGCACATCCCACGAAACCAGAAGTAACCACTACATCGTTATCTCTTATTTCTTTTACTGCTTCACTTAAAGATACAAACTTTGGAATCATATTCTCCTCCCTATTAAAAACATTTTTTTTAAACTTCTCATCTTCTTTTGACTTAATTACTTTCTTAAACTCACTTTAAACTCACTTAAAATTTGTACTTCAAATCACTATTTTAAATTACTTTTTTATATTTAATTTATATTTTAGCTTTTGTATTTTCAATTCGTCTTTCAAGTAGTTGTGGTTTATGCATAAAGAGTACAGGTTTCAACCTAATATTACAAATGAATAAAAATGAATATTTTTGAATATAAAAGAACAAGAAATTCATTAAATAAAAAAATAGTGAAAAATTAAATTTTCACTATTTCCAACTGTTTCTATTCTATTTTTAATTTTGATCTATCTCAATAATTTGAAATATTAAGTTTTTATACCTCGCCCAAGAGGCTTCAATATCTGCAAC
>CAMTJB010000148.1 GCA_947072715.1 uncultured Fusobacteriaceae bacterium
ACTTTTGGAATAAAAATCCCCTCTGTTGGTGTATCAACAAAAGCAAATCTATCTTTAACCATGTTAAATTCACCTTTAATAAATCCTAATCTTTCAGGTGTACTATATTTCCCACGATTATTTCTCATAAGTTCGCCTTCTTCTACCATCTGATCTAACATGTTTTTGTTATCACCTTTAAATTTAGGTGACCATCCTGCTAATTTTATTATCTCTTCATATTTTAAACTACTATTTTTTTCAAATATTTTTTTTACTTTCTCTAATTCTTTTGAATAATCTAACATATTTTATTCCTCCTTTTTACTACTTTTAAAAGCCAATCCCTTATTTCATAAGCATTGGGATGAATCTCTTTATTATTAGTAGAAAGGTACATTATTTTCCTCTCTATTTCATAAAGCATTGCTTCATCTATATCATTTTTAACTAGTTCTCTTATTTCATTAACTTTTGGATAATTCCTTGCTGGCTCTATTCCATCAGCTATATACACTATCTTTTCAAGTAAAGACATCCCTTCTCTACCTATTGTGTGATACTTAACTGCATTTAAAATATTAATATCATAAATATTATACTTCTCAATTGCATAAACTGCTGCTGCAAAACCATGAACTATAACATTTCTTGCATTATCATCTTCCAATTCTTTATAGTTGTAGCCTTTACACATCTCTTTTAATTTTTCAACATTTTCCTCTTTTAAAATATCATGTAACAATACTGCTATTTCTAATTTTTCTTGAGAAATTTTATATTTTCTAGCAATTCTTTTAGCTGTTTCCAGCACTCTTATCACGTGATTATATCTGTTTTCTGAAACTTTGCTCTTCAAGTCTAAGTATAAATCATCAATCAACATTTCTTAATCACCTCGTTTCCCATTATATATCTGTATTTTTATTGTAATACTGCTCAAACACACCTGTTCCTTCTTTATCACTTATTAAAAATTTAACTCTTTCAACTCCTCCTAAATCAATTAATGAGTTACTTAAAGAGTACAGTATATATATAATTTTTTTAGAATCTCCTTTAAATTCAGCATTTTCTTCTAAATTTATATAAAGATCTTTCCCTGAAAAAAAGCAATTAATAAATCCTAAAGGTTTAGATATAACACCTCTTTCAACTAGTAAATTAGAGATATTCTCCACCACTATTCTTACTACTTCACTTTTATTTTGAGTATATTTTACATTCACTTGAACTGTTTCTAGTTTTGTTAAACCTTTATTAGGAACATATAATTCTAATTGAACTTTTTGATCCTCTACTTTTGAAGGAACAGTTTCATTAAATACTATTTCATTAACCTTTTTTCCTTCCTCTTTTACACCAAAATAATTTATTCCTGTTACAACTGCTAATATTATAGCTAGTATTGTTATAATTTTTAATTTCATTAAAAAATCACCTCTTAATTTTATATATTGTTAATTACATTTGAAAATATTCTCTTACCTCTTCAGCTATAGAATTAGCCATTTTTTTCTGATTTGCTGTCTGAACTATTTTGCTTCTATCTTGAGGATTTGTTAAAAATCCTAATTCTACTAATACTCCTGGAATTGCTGTATTTGCTCTTCCTAGACCTCTAAGAACAGCAAAGTTTGCCCCTTGAATACCATTGTTTTTCATTGCCATACTTCTAGAAACATTATCTACAATTCCTTTTGCTAATTTAGCAGATACTTCTTGGTATTTCTTATACTCTAACTCACCTAATATCTGATAAATACTTCCAGATTTTTCACCAAAACTGTCTCCAAAACTATTTTCATATTGAGCGATTCTAGCTGCATATGGAGATGATGTCTTAGAAAAGTAAAATACATCTACTCCTCTTGGATTTCTACTTGTGCTTGCATTTACGTGTAAACTTATAAACATATCAGCTTCTCTTTTATTAGCTAAGTTTGGTCTTTGTGATAAACTAATGAAACTATCATTACTTCTTGTAAGAAGCACATTAAAATCTTTAGACAGATTAGCTCTTAAATATTTTGCAACATTTAAAACTATATCTTTCTCATTCTTCCCTGCTGTGGATGCACCTGGATCTTTTCCTCCATGCCCTGGATCAATAACTATTGTAAATCTTTTATTAACATTTTTATCAAATTTAACTACTAATTTCCCACTTGTTGTCAATATTTTAAATGATTTCCCACTTGTCTGTTTTATAAAAAACCCCATTCCACTACCCATTGTTACAGCTTTAAAGTCTTGTATATCACTATTCTTAATATTATTTTTAACTGGTGATAATAATTTTGTATTTTTTATTTCTAAAAATATTAATTGATTTTTTTCATCGTAATTAACTGAGTAGTTTGCTTTTACACCAGTATTAAACTGGAATGTCAGCTCCTTTGTTCTAGAATTTGATGCAATATTCTTTATCCCAGCTTCAGCTCCGAAGATAATATTATTAAAAATAAAAAATAGTCCTAATAACCAAATATTTAATCTTTTAAAACACATTTTCTCTCCTATAACTTCATGTGATTTTATTTATATTTTTAAAAAAAAAAGTGCCTTTATTATATTCAGCACTCTTTAGAATTTCAATATTTAACTATTTTGTAAGAATTGCTGCTATGGCTGCCTTTCTAACTGTTAGCTTAACACCTTTATCAACTCTAATATCTGCATACTCTTCTGTTGTAGATATTATTGTTCCCTTGATTCCACCAGATGTTACAACTTCAGTTCCCTCTTTTAATGAATCTATCATCTCTTTGTGCTTCTTTTGCTTTTTCTTATTTGGTAATATTAATAGAAAATAAAATACCGCTATCCATAATACCATTGTTAAAAGCATGTTCCCATATTGCCCTAAAAAACCTGTCATTTTCCCCTCCACAGTGCATTTTTTAATATAATATATTATAACATATTACAAATGCACTTTCAATTATTTAGTTAAGAAAGCTTAAACTCTATGAATAAAATTCTATTTTTTTATTTAATTTGAAATAATATTATATTTAATGTATAATTTCATTAGGATTATTCCTATTAATTTATATAAAATAATTAAAAACATGAAAGGATAACAATGAAAGTTTCAATATTAGGTAGTGGAAGTTCTGGAAATTCCATTTTTTTAGAAATATGCAATTATAAGATTCTTATTGATGCAGGTTTTAGTTGTAAAAAACTAGAAGAAAAATTAAATGGAATCGGTGAATCTTTAGAAAATATTCAAGGTATCCTTATAACTCACGAACATATGGATCATCTTATGGGAGCTGGAATAGCTTCAAGAAAATATGATATTCCAATATACATAACTCAGGAAAGTTACGAATCTGGATTAGAAAAATTAGGGAAATTAGACCCTAAAAACATTATTTTTATAGAAAATGATTTTTACTTAGGGACCTCTGCTAAAGTATATCCCTTTGAAGTAATGCACGATGCTGCTAAAACTTTAGGATTTAGAATCATTGGTGAAAACTCTAAAAGTATTGCTATCTCAACAGATATTGGATACGTTGATAATAGAGTAAGAGAGCATTTTAAAAATGTTGATGTTATTGTCATAGAGTGTAATTATGACTATAATATGCTAATGAACTGCAAATATCCTTGGGATTTAAAACACAGAGTTAAAGGTAGAAATGGTCATCTTTGTAATAGTGATGCTGGTCAGCTAATTTGTGATGTTTACTCATCTAAATTAAAAAAAATATTTTTAGCACACGTAAGTAAAGATAGCAATAACTATGAAATTGCTTTAAATACAGTAAAATCGCAACTTTCAGCTTCTAGTATTGAGTTAGATGTTGAAATTGCATATCAAGATAAATGGACAGATTTATTTAAAATTTAATTTTAAAGGAGTACTTTATGACACCTGATTCTTTATGGGAAGAGTTGATTTTTGAAATGGGAACTATTGTAAACTCTGGAAACAATCAGAGTAAAAAATTTATTATAGGTAGTGGAAATAGAAAAGCTCCTATACTTTTTATTGGAGATGA
>CAMTJB010000149.1 GCA_947072715.1 uncultured Fusobacteriaceae bacterium
AAAGTTAGCTATATCTTCATCTAAAACTTCAGATTTTTTTGCACAACTTAGTGCTACAGGAAGAGTTGCCGCTGATGACATTGTTCCTATCGCTGTAAGATAAGCAGGTCCATAATGTTTTAATAAATTAAATGGATTTTTTCCAGAAACAAATCCTCCAATTGAATAAAGAACTGTTAACCAAATAAAGTGACCAATTAAAACTATTACTATAACTTTTATAAAAATAGGTAACTGTTTTGTTACTCCACCTTCATAAGCAAGTCCTGCAAATGTTGTTGCGATAAAATAAGGTAATATAGGAATAATAATTTTATAAACTATTTTCAACATAATATCATTAAATTCATCTAAAAGTTTTTCAAAACTTTCTGCTTTTGTCCACACAACAGCAAGCCCTAACATAAGCGCAAGAACTAATGCTGTCATAACTGAAAATGGTGGTGGAATTTGTACTTTAAAAATAAGTTCAGGTAATTTTTTTAAACCCTCAACACTAGGTGATATGTGCATTTTAGGTATTAATATAAATCCTGCTATCATAGATAAAAAAGCAGCTCCTACAGATGAAAAATATGCTAGCCCTATCATTGTTCCAAGCATCTTACTTGCATTTGACTTCATCTTTGTAATAGCTGGTGCTATAAATCCTAAAATAATTAATGGTACTGTAAATGAGATTAACTGACCTAAAATAAATTTGATGCTTTGAATAACACCAATAACAGGCTCTGTAGAATGTAATCCTATTACAAGTCCTGCTGCTACCCCTATAATTAGTTTTAATATTAGATTATCTTTTAATTTTTTCATATTGCTCCCCCTTGTTGTTAAAAAATAGCATCACTTTCTATATAATCAGATATTTTGCTATTTTTATCTTATAATATGCATTACTCAGCATTATGTTGAATCTAAAGCTTTTCTCTTAACCTAAGAGCTTATGCCTCTAATTTTTTAGGTCATAAAGGACACTCCTTTTTAATTTTTTTACATACTTTTAATAAATATATAATATATTACCACTTTATTTCCTTAATAACTAGATAAAATGCAATAAAAGTGTCCAAACAGTTTTAAAATCGTTATATAAATTATAAATATTTTCTATTTATAAAAAAAAAGATGTTCAATAAATTTTGAACATCCTTTTTTTATCTTTTTATTCTATATTTTCCATAATTAATTTTTCTGGATGATGAATAGCATCTTTAGTTTTAACATCCACAACTTTAATATTTTTAAATCTCTCAACACCTTCAATTGCAACGTCATGTGCAAGTATAACTAACTTAGCATTTGAGACATCTTTATCTGTAATTCTATTTGTAATTCCATTCATACCTTGAGTTTCAACTTTTATTTTTAATCCATTTTTTCCAGCTGCTGTTTCTAATGCTTTTGCAGCTAAGAATGTATGAGCAACTCCAGATGGGCATGAAGTTATAGCAAGAATATCTGCTTCACCTTCACCTTGAACTGAAATATAATCTTCTTGGTTATTTGAATTTAATTTGTTTTCACTTTCAACTACTTCTTTCTTTAATAAGTTTACAATTATTGCTGTAACAAGAGAACCTGCAATCGTTCCTATTATAAATCCTATTTTCCCATCAACTACAGGAAGTACAATTAAACCTCCCCATGGTGCATGGTTTACTACATTCATAGTGAATCCAATAATATTTCCAACCATACCTCCAGCTACAATAGAAGGTATTACTCTAAGTGGATCTGCTGCTGCAAAAGGTATTGCTCCTTCAGAAATTCCTATAAGTCCCATAATAGCTGCTGCTTTTCCAGCTTCTTTTTCATCTTTAGTGTATTTTTTAGGAGATAAAACAGTAGCAAGTGCCATTCCTAGAGGTGGTACACAAATTGCTATTCCAACTCCACCCATAAGCCAAGGTTGCGTATCTACTTGTGTTTGAGCAAATAAAGTAGCTACTTTGTTTATAGGTCCACCCATATCAAATGCAGTCATTCCACCTAAAATTGCTCCTAATAAAATTTTTCCTGTTCCTGCCATTCCATGAAGCCAATTGTTTAAGGCTGTTGTTAAATTTGCAATAGGAATCCCTATTCCCCACATAACTATTCCACATACAATGAATGTTCCAACTAGTGGATATATAAATATTGAACCTAATGATTTCATATTATCATGAAGTTTAATTTTCTTAAGTTGTTGAATAACAAAACCTGCTAAAAATCCAACTATAATCGCCCCAAGAAATCCTGTCTTATAATTTTGAACTGCAATCCATGCTCCAATCATTCCAGGTGCAAGACCAGGTTTACCAGCGATAGAATAAGATATATATCCTCCTAAAACAGCAGTAAATAAAGTAAGACCTGCGATTCCCATTGCTGAAATATCTGCTAAAATACCAGTTTCAGGAACTGCACCTTTTCCAGTCATCATAACTGCAAGAGAAAGTAGAACTCCACCAGCAACTATAAATGGTATCATGTGAGATGTTCCAAATAATAAATGCTCTTTTAATTTATTTGCTATAGAAACTGCTTGTTTAGGAGTCTCTTCAGTTTTAACTTGTTTAGGAGCCTCTTTTTTTACTTCCTTAACTCCTTCAGCTTCATAAATAACATTTAAGAAAGATTTTTTAGTCTTAGCATCTTGTAATAACTTGATAAATCCATCTTTCATAAATGAAGTTGTAAGTTTTGTTAAAACTTCAATATGAGAGTCACCTTTTTGAGCATCAGGTATAGCGATTAAGAATACTAAATCAACCTCATTGTCTTCATCAACAGATTCCCAAGTTGTGATTTTGTTTTTAAGTCTTGCTACAGCAATTTTTGGTTCTTTAACCGCTGTTGATTTTCCATGTGGAATTGCAAGCCCCTCTTCAAGTCCAGTTGGGGATAATCTCTCTCTATCCATAACAGTTTTATAAAATTCTTCTTTTGAAGTAAGAATATTCTCTTTGTCTAAAAGGTCTACAAGAGAGCTAATTACTTCCTCTTTTGTCGTTGCTTCTGAGTCTAATAAAATTAAATTTTCATTAATTAAATCTTTAAAGTTCATTTTGTGCCTCCATTTTTCATTAGGATGTTTTATATTTTAAGTTTAGCAAAAAGTAAAAAAAAATATAATATCCTTTTTTTATCATTTTTTTTTGAAAATAAAAGACTAGTGCTAAAAAAGTTTTTTAGGTATAATATAGGCACAATATGAAATATAATAATATATATATAAATACATAAAAAATACTTTAAAAAGCGAGTTAATAAAATTATGAATAAGCGGATGATTTCAATTTTGGATTTTTTTATTCAAAATAATGGCGAAACAACAATAAAAAAAATTTCAGAACAATTTGAAGTTGATGAACGAACTATTAGATATGACGTTGATAAGATAAATGAAGAGTTAAAGTCTAAAAATATTATACAGATAGAGAAGTTAAGTAAGGGAATTTTAACACTTAATGATTATGAAACTATATCGAAAAAAATATTTGAAAACTTTATTGAAGATCTTAATATAGAATATAGAGAGATTCAAATTCTTGTAAGATTACTATTTAACGGAAAGATTAATATAACATCTCTTTGTGATGAGATAAGTTTAGGAAGAACAACTATAAAAAACAGTCTAAAAGAGATAAAAAATATTCTAACAGTGTATAAACTAGATTTAAATCCAAACTCTCAGACAGGTGTTGAACTTATAGGTAATGAGGAAAATATTAGAAGACTCCAACTTAAGTTATTCAATCAATATAGAAATTCTAGTGACAGTATAGAGAAAAAATTTGTTAGCTTAGAAATAAGCAAATTTTATTTTTTAGAAGATGAGAAAAAGATAAAAAAAATTATAACCTATATTATAAAAAACTTAAATAAAATAATATCTGATGAAGCCTACAATACTCTAATTAATTATTTTTTAATTATGATTAATAGAATTCGAATGGGACAACTAATTAAAGATGAAACTAATCAAAATTATTA
>CAMTJB010000150.1 GCA_947072715.1 uncultured Fusobacteriaceae bacterium
GCAATAGCTGTTGGAATGTTAATTGTATATTTTATAAACTACAAAATAGCATCTTCTAGTGCTCTTGAATGGAATGTATCAACTGGTTGGAGATGGATGTTTGGTTCAGAACTTATTCCAGCTATATTATTTTTCTTTCTACTGTTCTTTATTCCAGAAAGTCCAAGATGGTTAATGGCCAATGGACGGGGAGAAGAGGCAAAAGCTATACTTAAAAAATTAAATAGTGTAAAGATTGCTGAAGATGAGTTTCTTTCTATAAAAAATAGTTTAGAAATGGAGAAAAAATTAAAAGGAAAAGGTACTATTTTAAGCATGAAAGGAATCAAAAAAGTCATAGGTTTATGCGTTCTTATGGCCTTTTATCAGCAAGTTTCTGGAATTAATGTAATTCTTTATTATACTCCAACTGTTTTAAAATCTGTGAGTACTGATGGGGGAAATTCAGCCTATTTCCAAAGTGTTTTAGTTGGTGCAACAATGGTAATTGGGGCTATTGTTGCTTCCCTCACAGCAGATAAGATAGGACGTAAAAAAATAATGGTCCTAGGAACATTTTTAATGACAGTATTTATGCTCCTTATGGGAAGTGAGATTTATTCACAAAATATAAGCAAAATGGCCCTTCTTTATGTTATGGGTTATGTTTTAGCATTTTCATGTTCAGCTGGTCCTATAGTATGGCTATATATAGCAGAAATTTTACCAAATTCCGTAAGAGCCAAAGGTGCCGCTATAGCTAGTTTTACAGTTTGGGCAAGTAATATTGTTGTATCTCAAACTTTTCCAATGTTAAATAATAATGCAGTATTAAAAGAGGATTTCCATGGTGCTTTTCCTTTTTTAATATATGGTCTATTCTGTATCGCATTTTTTATACTTTCACTAAAATTACCAGAAACTAAAGGAAAATCTTTAGAAGAGATTGAAAAAATTTGGATAAAATAAAAAAGGAGAGACATATGAATTCTTTAGAACGAGTTGTAGCTGCCCTTAATCATAAAGAGGCAGATAGAGTACCTGTGTATCCTTTACTAAATGGTATTTCTAGAAGATTAACAGGGGTCAGTTATAAGACTTGGGCAACTGATGCTGAAAAATGCGCCGAGGCATTTATTGCTGTTACAGAAAAATATGATTTAGATGTTATATGTACCTTAACTGATTTATCCGTTGAAGCAGCTGATTTTGGTCAAAAGATTATATTTCCAGAAAATGAAGCGGCACATCCTGATTACAGTGACATCCTTATAAAAGAGGAGAAAGATTACTATGATATAAAATATATCAATCCACGAGTAGCTCCTAGAATGTCAGAGCATATCAAACTTTGTAAAATACTTATGGATACAGTTGGAGATAAGAAGCCAATAGTTGCCTTTCTTTTTGCTCCTCTTGGTATTTTAAGTATGCTAAGAAATCAACAGAATATTTTTCTAGATTTATATGATTATCCAAAGGCTGTTCACTTTGCTCTTGAAGAGATTACAAATACTTTAATTGAATACTGTGACGCTCTAATAGAAACTGGAGTTCATGCCATAATGTTTGATACTTTATTTGCTTGCCAAGGGATACTTGGAAAAGAGATGTGGAAAGAGTTCGAAGGTGTTTATATGAAGCAAATAGCTGATTTTGTACATAAAAAAGGATGCATGGTTATGATTCATAATTGTGGTAAAGGAATTTATTTTGACGCTCAAATAGAGTCAATGGCACCTGAGGCAATATCTTTTTTACATATTCCAGATGATTGCAAAAGTTGGGAAGAAGTAAAAGAAAAATATGGCTCACAAACAACACTGATAGGGTGTGTAGATCCAACTTGGATTCACAGTGCATTACCTGAAGATGTTGAAAAAAAATGTAAAGAACAGATTGATTTATTTGCAAAAGATGGCGGATTTATTTTAGCTACAGGGTGTGAATATCCTGCTAACTCAGAATTTAGAAATGCTGAAGTTATGGTTGAAACAGCAAAAACATACGGAAAATATCAAAGTTAAAGGAGATAAACTATGGAGATTTTAAATTTAATAAGCGAAGGGACACAAAGGGGGCAAGCTCCTAAAGTTAGAGAACTGGTAGCTAAAGCCCTCCTAGAAGGAATCGATGCTAGAACTATCCTCAATGATGGTTTGTTAAAAGGAATGATGATTTTAGGAGAAAAATTTAAAAAAAACGAGGCCTTTGTTCCTGAAGTATTAATTGCTGCAAGAGCTATGAATGAAGGGACTAAAATTTTAGAGAATGAATTATTAAAAGCAGGTGTAAAACCTATTGGGACAGCAATAATCGGCACTGTAAAAGGTGATTTACATGATATTGGGAAGAATTTGGTTGGTATGATGTTAAAGGGTGCTGGTATTAACGTCATAGATTTAGGAGTAAACTGCGATGCTGAACAATATATAAAAGCCGCAGAAGAAAATGAAGCTAACTTAATCATTCTTTCTGCACTTCTAACAACAACTATGCCTTACATGGAAGAGATTATCCAAACTTTAAAAGATAGAGGGCTTAGAGATAAATACAGAGTTCTAATTGGTGGAGCTCCTATTACCGAAGAGTATTCTAAAAAAATAGGAGCAAATTTCTATACATCTGATGCAACAACTTGTGCTCAGAAAGCTCGAGAACTAATTCTTGAAAGTGTAAATTAAATGGAAATTTTAATAAAATTTAATAATGATAAAAATGGCAATAATAATATATTAGACAATGTGATTAAAGAAAAAAGCCTATTAGAACTACTGAGAGACCAAAATATTTTTCTTGATTCTTATTGTGGAGGTAGCAGTTCTAAATGTGGAAAATGTAAAATAAAAATAAAAGACTTAAATTTTTCACTAACAGATCAAGATAAGATACATCTTTCTAAAAAAGAGATTGAAGATGGTTATAGGCTTGCTTGTAATGTTTATCCAAAAGAAGATATCATCGTTATATATGAAGGAAATTATCCTAAGTGTAATGAACTTCAAAATTATACTATCCTTTCTGAATTTTTTAAGAAAAAAGAGATTGAAAACCCTAAATTTAGGAAAGGATATGGTATAGCTATAGATATTGGAACTACCACAATTGTGATGAGAGTTTCTAAAATGAGTGATAGTAGTTTTATTGCTGAAGACAAGGTATTAAATCCTCAAATTATATATGGGTGCGATGTTATAACAAGAATTAGCAACTCGAAAGATCATTTATTTCACATGCAAAAGCAAATAGTTAATTCCATAAATTTATTATTTAGAAATCTAATACTAAAACACTCATTATTTAGGGATTCTTTAATAAATAATAGTATTTTTAATAAAGAATATTTTTCTTTTGTAATTTCTGGGAATACGACTATGATGCACATTTTAAATGGTTTTTCTCTAGAGTCTTTAGGAGTATTTCCTTTTACTCCTATAACTTTAGAGTATAAGATAGAAAATCCTAAATCTCTAATTTCAGATTTAAATCAAGGTGAGATAAAAATTATACCTGGAATTTCAACCTTTGTAGGTGGAGATATTCTTTCAGGTATCTACTACACTGAGTTATATAAAAATGAAAAAATTTCAATTCTAATAGATCTTGGAACAAACGGTGAGATTGCAATAGGTAACAAAGATAAAATAATTGTTACCTCTACAGCTGCAGGACCAGCTTTTGAAGGTGGAAATATACAATGTGGAATTGGAAGTATTAAGGGGGCTATTTGTGGCGCTGAATATGCCCATGGTAATTTTATATTTAAAACTATCAATGGCTCATTAGCTAAAGGAATTTGTGGAACAGGAATTATAGATATTATGTCTATATTTTCTACTGAAAAATTAATTGATGAAACTGGTAGATTCAGTGCAGATAATTGTCATAGGATAAATCTCATTGGGGATGAGATTTTTATCACTCAAAAGGACATTAGGGAATTTCAACTTGCAAAATCAGCAATAAGAACAGGAATAGAGTTGGCTATTGAAT
>CAMTJB010000151.1 GCA_947072715.1 uncultured Fusobacteriaceae bacterium
CATTTAGCACAACCTCTTTAAATTTTGAAAGAAGATAGAATGAACCACAAATAAGTATTACTTTACTATTAGAAGTAAGTGCCTTATTATAAGCGTCAGTTATATTTTCTTCCACTATAATTGTATTTTTTACGCCATCAAAAAACTCTACCAAATCTTGCCCTGTTCCGCCTCTTTTATTCTCAGATAAAGATGTTAGTATTATATTACTAGAAATATCTTCTAATAATTTTGCCATATTTTTTCTATCTTTATCTTTTAAAATAGATGTAATTACAGTTATCTCTTCTGGCTTATAAGCCTTTAATATTGTTGTTTTTAATTTCTCTAATCCATCAATATTATGAGCACCGTCTAATATTATTATCTTTTCTCTTTTTAAAACTTCAAATCTGCATGGCCATTTTACTTTTTTACAAGCTACTTTTATTATGTCATCGCTAATTCCTAACTCTTTCAATATAGCGTATGATGTTAGAAAGTTATTGTATTGATACTCTCCAAACAAAGAAAATTCATATACATTTCCATTTATAGTTACCTCTGTAGTAAACTTATCAAAGTTTAATTTATAAGATGAATTTGAATATATATCATCTACACAAATTACTTTTTTAGGATTAAATAGAGCAGCATTATTTACTAATTCTGGTATTTTTTGCCCTATTATTAATGTTGAACAAGGTTTTACTATTCCAAGTTTTTCTTTTGCTATCTCTTCTATTGTATCACCTAAAAATTCACAGTGATCTTTTGAAATATTAGTAACAACTGCAATTTCACTTTTAGATAGATTAGTTGAGTCTATTCTTCCTCCTAAACCTGTTTCTAAAACTAAATATTCTACACCGTTATCTATAAAATACTTATACATCATTGCTGTCATTACTTCAAAATAAGATGGCTTTAATTGGTGCTTCTGAACACTTTCTTTTACCATATAGTAATATTTAATTATGTCCTCATCACTTATATCTTTTCCATTTAACGCTATTCTTTCATTTAATTTTAAAATATGTGGAGATGTATATTTTCCTACTTTATATCCTGCTTCTAATAAAACTGTCTCTACTGTTGTAGAAGTTGATCCTTTTCCATTTGTCCCAGCTATATGAATAGTTTTTAATTTATCTTGAGGATTTCCTAAATCTTCACACATTTTTCTTATGTTTTCTAAGTACATTTTTTCCGCAAACATCCCATAATCATAAAGTTCTTGCGTTATCTTTTCAATCATTTCTATCTCCTAGAATTTTTATAATTTTATAAGATTTATAAGTTAATTTCTTTTAACATCTCAACTACTACATTTTTAGAATTTTCTGCAGCTAACTGTACAAACTTTGGAAAATCCATATGTGCAGATCCATCAGCTTTATCTGATATAGCTCTTAAAATAACAAATGGAACTTTGCAAAGGTAACATACGTGTGCAACTGAAGCTCCTTCCATCTCTGTACATTGAGCATTAAATGTATCTCCTAACCATTGAATTTTTTCTTTGCTAGCTATAAATTGATCTCCACTAACTACAGCACCTATTTTAGTTCTGTGCTCTCCAAGCACTTTTATTACAGATTTTTTTGCTATTTCAACTAGTTTCTCATCTGATTTGAATATTGAAGTATCCATTCTTGGAATAACTCCTGGTTGCATTCCAAATGCTGTACAATCAAAGTCGTGTTCAATTAATTCTGAACCTATAACTACGTCTCCTATATTTAAAGTTCTACCTACTGCTCCTGCAACTCCTGTAAACACAATACAATCTACTTTAAAAATTTGGATTAATAATGTAGTGCACACTGCTGAATTTACCTTTCCAATTCCAGATTCTACTAAAACAACATCTTTTTCTAAAATCTTTCCTATATAGTAATTAAATCCGTGGATTTCCTCTGTTTTCTCTATTGTCATTAAGCTCTTTAACTCAACAACCTCTTCGTTCATAGCTCCTATAATTCCTATTCTCATCTTTACTCCTTTTTTTAACTATTTTTGCCCTTTAACTGGTACTAATTATACCATATTTTACCCTTTAAAATCAAATTACTCCATTAGTCTGCTAAATAGTATTCTACTGTACTTACCACTCTTACCCTTTTTATTTGTGGGTTATGCATATCTCTATCTTCAATTATAAATTGACCTTGATTAGCTTTTTTTATTTTACCTAATTTACTATTTGAATCTTTAGCAAATTTTTCAGCTACTTCTCTAGCATTTTTAGCTGAACTTTCTACCATTTCAGGTTTTAATTCATTTAAATTTGTATAAAGATAATTAGCTGATGAAGCATCTCTATTATCATTATTTAAAGATATGTTTTGTTTTAATAACTCTCCTATTTTATTATTTAAGTTATAAATTTTATCTACTTTTTCTGAATAAACAGTTATTATCTCATTTGCTAAATAACGGAAAGCTGATTTATTTTCACCGTATTGATATATTAATCTATCCTCTATATTTGGAGATGAGCTTGTAATTTCATTTTCTTCAATTCCATTTTCTTTTAAAAAAGCTATAATTTTCTTATTATCTTCATTTAATTTTTTATCAACTTCCATTAAATCATTACCTGTTACTCTAAACTGTATAGGCCAAACTACTAAATTAGCTGGAACTTCTTTTTCAGATAAACCTTTAACCGTTACACTACGCTCTGACGCTCTGTATTCTCTCGTTGCTCTTTCAAAAAAATAGCCTAGACCTATGAAACCTAAAAATATAAATACTCCTAAAACTTTAACTCCTGAATTTAAATTTTTACCCATACTGCTGTCTCCTTTTGCTCTTTTATATAATTATTTTATTTCTTTTTATATCATTTTTATGATATAATATAATAGCATTATTTAATACAAAATATATTCTAACTGTATCTATATATTATATTCTGATATACATCTATATTATACACTTATACTGGAGGTTTATTCAATTGAAATTAATGAAAAATTTTAACTATAAAATTCAATACTATATTATTATCTTCTTTATGTATTTAATAAAGTTATTTCCTGAAAAATCAAGGTTTAATTTCGCTTCAAAATTAGGAGAATTATTCTTTAAATTTGAGAAAAAAAGAAGAGCTATTGCTATAGCAAATTTATCACTTGCTTTTCCTAATCTATCTTTAACAGAAAAAGAAGCCATTATTTTAAAATCTTATAAAGTAATGTTCAAAGCTTTTATGTCTACTGTTTGGTTTGAAGATTATTTACAAGAGGAAGGGAAAGTTAAAATAGTTAACGTAGAGGAACTTGATAGACTTATGGCTAATAAAACAGCAGTAATTGCTGCTTGTATGCATATGGGAAATATGGAAACTCCACTTAAAATTGCTAGTAAATATCCTGTTACTACTGTTGCTAAATCTCAAAGAAATCCTTACTTAGATAATTTAATCACAAAAAATCGTGAAAAAATTCCTAATGTAACACTTTTAAAAAAATCAAAAAGAACTGCTGTTCAATTAAAAAATAGTTTAAACACAAACTCTATTATAGCTCTTTTCTCTGATCATAGAGATAAAGGTGCAGATGTAACTTTCTTTGGACGTGAAACAGTTTCTCCAACTGGTGCAGTTTCTTTAGCTATGAAGAATAATTTACCTTTATTTTTAAGCCATACTATCTTACATGATGACAACACTACAAGTGTCTATGTTGGTAGTGAGATCAATCTTATTAACACACGAAATTATAAGGAAGACTTACATAAAAATATGCAACTTCTTATTAATGAAATTGAAAAAGTTATATTAGAACATCCTGAGCAATGGATGTGGTTCCATGATAGATGGAATTTATCTAGAGAGTTATTCAAAAAGAAAAAGAAATAATATAATCGAAAAAGCTGTTTAATACTTTAGCAGCTTTTTTATTTTAATATATTTTAATTAAATAAACATATTTATAATGAAAGAGAGCATACACTGTATTTACAATGTATGCTCTA
>CAMTJB010000152.1 GCA_947072715.1 uncultured Fusobacteriaceae bacterium
GTTTTATCTTTTACTAAAACAATTACATTTTCTTTTCCATATCTTTCTATTATTTCTAAGAAAACTTTTTCTCTAACTATAAAATCACCAATACCATCAGTGCTTGTTATTAAAATTTTATCCCCTAATTTATAAAATTTCTTTATATTTAATTCATATAATAAATCTATTAAACTCTCTTTAAATTTTCTTTTTAAATCCGACCCTTTCATTAGAAAAACACCCCTTCTTGATTAATTTTTCTCTATATACTTCATTTTCTTTATATTTGTTCCTAAAACTTGAATATCACCCTTTAAGCAACTTATCTCTAAAGGGAATTTAGGTCCTTTTTCTCCGTCAAGATCTGATATTAAATCATGTCCTTCTAATATTTCTAATTTTAAATTAGAAGTTTTAAAATGAGTAATACCATCTACACCTTCGTGTAACTCATTTTTTAGAATTATATTTTTTAAGATATTTATAATATCAAGTATATTTCCTGGTCTTATAAGAAGTACATGTAAAAAACCATCGTTTGTCTCTGATTTTCTAGCAAGCTCTATTAGTCCTGCACTTTTTCCATTAAATACAAGAATAGCTATAATCTCTTCCTCTATCTCAAATTCATCTGTCTTAATACTCATCTTTATTTTTTTTATCTTTGCTATCTCTTCAATACCTTTAAGATAGTAAGCTATTTTTCCTAATCTTTTCTTCCAAGTTATACTTGTATTTTGAGATATATCTGAAAATATTCCTGCACTGGCTACATTAATAAAATATTGATCATTAATTTTACCTATATCTAAATCTTGAGCTTTTGAATGAATTATTTTTCTACAAGCTTCTTTTAAATCTAGTGGCATCTTTAAAAACGCTGCAAAATCATTAGCTGTTCCACCTGGAAGAATCCCTATTGGAATACTCTTTTTTGCTTTCTTTATTATATTAATAACTTGATTTACTGTTCCATCTCCACCTGAAATTAAAAAATGATCATACTCCTCTATATTACTAAGAATATTATTGTATTCACAATTATAAGATATTCTAAACACATCAACTACATATCCGTGAGATTGATATATTTGAAAAATACCATCTAAATTTTCTAATATCTTTCCTCCACCTGAAAATGGATTGTAAATAAGTTTTACTTTTTTCACGTTTTTATTCAGCTCCTTTTAGAAAATTTTCTAACCTCTCAATTACTTTTTCTGGAGTAACTAATTTATACTTATCTTCGTATGAAAGAGTTTTAAACTCATCTTCTGTTAACTTTTTTTCTAAAACTAAGTCATAAGGTTCAATAGCTAAATGTCTTGAGTTATTATATGGTAACCAATCTTTCTTTCTTGAACCTGGACTAAATATTGCAAAAGAAGGAACATCTACCCCTTGAGATAAGTGTCTTGGTCCCCCTTCATTTCCTACAAAAATATCACAATTTTTTATAAGCATTGCAAGTTCTCTAATATTTTTTGTTCCTATATTTGAAAATATTCTATTTGAATAAGAGTTCTCCTCTTCTTTATTTATATCTTCATCAACTAACTCTTTATACATATTAAGAGCATACTCTTTTTCATCTGGTGAATAGAAGAATACAACTTGATAATCTTTGTTTTTTTCCAAAAACATTTTTATTAGCTCTTTCATCTGCTCTTTTGGATATACTTTTTCTGGTCTTCTTGAATTTATAGCAAAAGCTGCTATTTTTTTAGAAAAATCTACTCCAGCCTCAATCATTCTATCCTTTAATCTATTTTTTTCCTCATCTGTTATGCTAATAACAAATTCACTACTATAGTTTAATTTGTATCCTGCATCTTCTAATGGTTGTAGCATTTTTAAAAATTTATGACATTTATCAAGAGCATCTGTTGGCTCAGGTATTTTATGAGTGTATGTATACCCTCTTTTCTTCTTTTCTCTACCTATTTTAAACTTTGCTTTTCTTGAAAAGAACGTAAATACTTCGCTCTTAGGTGTAGACATTATATCGATTACTATATCATAATTGGCTTTTGATATATCCCAAACAAACTTCATATATTTTAAAGGGTTATCTCTTGTTTCTTTATCTAAAGATATAACATTATCAATATACGGATGGTTCTCAAATATTGGTGCAACAAAATCATAAAGAACATAATCTACTTGAGAATCTGGAAATGATTTTTTTAACGTATCGCATATAACTGAGGCTAGTATTGCATCCCCTATCTGTCTAAATCTAACAACTAATATTTTCATATTATCTCCCTTTTATTCTTCTCTCAAGATTTTATCTAATTCTTCTATTTCAAAATTATTTATATCGGATTTTTCTCCAAAAGCATCTGTACTTTTAGAGTAGATAATTTTTGCGTATTTAGAGTTAGGTCCCCACTCATTAGCATTATTATCAACACTTAAATCTTCTCTATAAATTCCTATCATAGGTCTATCAAATGCACTTGCAATATGCACAATTGCAGTGTCTGGAGTTACAACTAAGGTTGCTCTTTTTATAAGTGCTATTGTTTCTAGTAAAGTAAGGCTCGCTATATTAACTCTTTTTTCATTTAGTTCATTCACTACTTTAGTAAGATTCTCTACTCTGTCCCCTGTACAGATTAAAACAATCTCCTCTTTTCTAGTTTTTAACATAACCTTAAGCATCTCTTTTATCTTTTCATTATTAAAACTTCTATGTTTACTTGCTGCATAAGGGTTAAAAATCATATACTCTTTTCCCTCAAGATTATCTTTAATATACCCATCTATTGTTTTCTCTTGTGGAGCATCTATAGATAAATCATAACTTTTATCAGTTACATTTACCCCTAATATTCTTAGAACTTCTAAATAAGTATCTTGAATATGACGCTCTTTATTTGCTGGATGATTAAAGCTAATATCAAAGGTATTCCAATTCTCTTTTTGTAATCCCATATTTATTCTTGCTTTGCATAAATTAATAAAAACTAATGGTCTAACTCTTAAGACTTCACTGAAATCAATAAGAAGATCGTATTTATCTCTAGCTATTTCACTTGCTAGCATACCCATTTTAAAAATATTCTTAGAAAAATCATAAATTTTATCTATGTTAGGGTTATTTCCAATGATTTTTTTAGCTTCACCTGTTGCTACAACTGATATTTTTACATTGGGGTAGCTCTTTTTTATCTCTCTAAATATAAAACTATTTACAACCATGTCTCCAATTTTTCCATCGTATCTCAAAAAAACAATAGATTTTATCTCTTGCTTCTCTATTACGTGACCTATGTCGCATATCGTTTTATTTTTTTTCTTGTCATAAAGATATTTTCCCAATGCTAATCTTTTAGGTTTTAAATAATCTTGAATTATTTTATTTAGCTTTCTTATCATTTTATTTTCCTCTTTGATTAAATTATTTTATTATATTTTTTTATTAGGTTGATTTTATCATATTTATCACATTTATTATACTTTAATTCAATAAATATATCCATATAAAATTGGGAATCTAATAATACTTAGATTCCCAATTCTTTTATCTTTCTATTCTATTTCTTATTTTTTTCTCCACACATATTTCTAGCTGGGCATGTGTTTTTTTTATTTCCAGAGCAACCGCATCCTTTTTTACCTGTTAAAGTTTTATACAAACTTTTAAAAGCAAAGTAACAAATTACTCCCACTATTAATACTATTATTGCTGTTTTCATATTTAATCCTCCACTTTTGAAAACTAAAAGAATAATCTTCCTACTTGGAATATAAACGTTGATACTATATATGGAACTATAATCATTACTCCTGTAACAAATAGCATAAATTTCATTCCAAACTCATGTTTAAGAGCAGCTAAAGTTACTACACAAGGTACAACTAAAAGAATAAATACCATGAATGAGTAAGCTTTAAGTGATGCAAGTTCATCATTTGGCCATAGAGAT
>CAMTJB010000153.1 GCA_947072715.1 uncultured Fusobacteriaceae bacterium
AGATGTAGGTCTTATATTCTGTCTAAACCATGGAAATTCAAAAGGAAGGTAACTTTTATCACCTCTATAAAAATCAATATTCGTAAATGTTATCTGCTTATCTGGTTCTATATATGTTGTTTCAGATATTAAATGATATCCTACTTTTCTAGGATCATTATTTTCTACTCTTCTAATTTTTGGATCTGTTGTAAACCACCCATTTTTTAGTAAAATATTTCCATCTCTATATTCAACTTTTTCTCCACCATAATATACTTTTTCATTAGGATATTCTGCATTAGTAGCTCTACTTACATCTACATATCCAAAAGCATTATAAAAATCTCCATTTCTACCATCTTCTGTTATATTTCCCTTTTCTGCTCTTAAATATCCTCTATTATTAGGATCTCTTAATCTAGCATTAAAGGGCTTTTCGATATATACTATTCCTTTCTCTCTATCTCTTCTTGTTTCAAAAACATTTAACTGAAGATCACCATAATTAGCTTCTAATCCCTTTGTTGAAACTAAAGTATCTGCATTTAAGTCAACGTCTACGACATTCTCAGTAAAAGTAGTTATAGCTATTACTAAAAATGCTCCTAATAACAAATTTTTTCGATTATCTTTTCTCACTAAGCTCCCCCATTTTACAATTTTTCCCCATATTTAGCTACTTCAACAATTGTATTTTCTCTATTAGCTCATTTCTATTTCTATATCCTACTAATGTTTCTACTAACTCTTTATCTTTAAAAAATAGTATAGTTGGTACGCTTTTTACATTGTATTTTTCTACTGTTAAAGGATTTTCATCAACATTAACAATATAAATATTATCAGCTTCTTTTTTTAAATCATCAACTAAGGCCATTATTATTTTACATGGTCCACACCATTCTGCAGAAAATATAAGTAGTGTTAATCCTTCATAGGTTTCTGAATCAAAATTCATTTTTTTATTTTCTAAAATCTCATCCATATTTCCCCCAATAAATTCCATAAACAAAACTTTTTATAGTTTAGTTTTTGTTTGCAACCTCTCTTTCAGCTTGAGATTTACTAATATAATAAGGTTCTAATGTAATTAAATTATCATTTTCTTTTCCTAATGATATTTCAGCTAATATAGAAGCTCTTGGAATAGATAATGAATTTTTAGAAAAAAATCCATTTTCTCCCATCTCTTCTTGTATTATTTCTTTATAATTAATTGCTCCATCTCCTAAAAATAAAACTTTATTATTTTTATACTCTTTTAATATCTCTCTTACTTCTCCATCACAATAATCTTTTTCTAATTCTAAATTGTCCTGTAGCTTATTGTAAACACCATAATAAACTCTCTCTTTTCTTGCATCTACCATAGATATCACCTTTACATCTCTATCTATAACAGTTGATAAATTAGCAATTATATCCAACGTATTTATCCCTACAATTGGTTTTCCTATAGAATACGCTAATCCTTTTGCTATTCCAACCCCTATTCTAATTCCTGTAAAAGAACCTGGTCCTATACTTACTGCTACTTTATCTATATCTTTAATTGAACATTTAGAAATTTTAAAAAGTCCATCGATTGCATTCATAATATTTTCAGAATGATTATTTCCACAGTTTAAAACTATTTCTGCTATTATACCTTTTTCTTGGGAATAAATAGCTACTGCACCTACTTTCGTAGAAGTATCAATTGCTAAAATTAACATCTTTAAGTATCTCCTCCCCTTTTTCTTTATTTCCTATATAATTTATTTCAACTATTCTACTATCTTCATCATCATAATCTAGCTTGATCTCTAAATATTCTTTAGGTAACTCACTCTCAATTATATTAGCCCATTCAATTAAGATTATCCCATCACTATTTAAACAATCTTCATATCCTACTTCATAAACCTCTTCTGGAGAGCTTAATCTATATACATCAAAGTGGTATAGTGGAACTCTTCCACTTTTATACTCCAAAAAATAATTAAAAGTAGGACTCTTTAGATTTTCTGTAATTCCTAACTCTTTTGCAAACTCCTTTACAAAACTTGTTTTTCCAGTTCCTAAATCACCTATCAGAGCTACTACTGTATTTTTAGGCAATATTTGAGCTAATTTTTTTGCAATTCTATTTATCTCATCAAATTTTAAAATTTTTTTCATTTTATCCCCTATTAAGTAAAAAAATTAATTGCAACTAATCTTATTTACAATATTAGTTGTTGATTTTCCTTCCACAAAAGTTAATATTCTTACCTCTCCACCATGTTTCTCTACAATTGCTGTCTCAGGTAAGTCGTCTTTTTTATAATCTCCACCTTTTACATGAATACTAGGCTTTATATCCTCAATTAAACTTATTGGTGTATCCTCTGTAAAAATTACTGTAAAATCTACAGCTTCTAGACCTGAAAGCATCTCTGCTCTGTCATTTTCACTATTTATAGGTCTAGTTTCACCTTTTAATCTTCTTACTGAAGCATCTGAGTTTACTCCTACTATAAGAACATCACCTTGTCTTTTAGCTTCATTCATATATCTTAAGTGTCCTACGTGTAAAATATCAAAACATCCATTAGTAAATACTACTTTTTTTCCTTGAGATTTTAATTCCTCTACTAATTTTACAGCTAATTCTCTACTTAAAACCATCTTATAAGCTCCTCTATTTCTATATAAATTTTTAGTGTGTTAATAATATTTTTCCTTTGTATCTATTATACATTAGATACAAAAAAAATAAAAGGAATATCATTAACTTTGTCATTCTACAATTTAGCTTTTTCCAATATAAAAAAACTACACCATTAAATACTAGGTATTTTTACCTCATATTTAAAGTGTAGTTTTTTTATATTTTATACTTTAATTTATATAGTTATAAATTATTTTGTTCCAAATATTCTATCTCCACAATCTCCAAGTCCAGGATAGATGTAACCATTCGAATCTAATCCTTGATCGATTTTAGCAGTATAAATATCTACATCTGGGTGCTTATTTAATATTTTAGCAATCCCTTCTGGAGCTGCAACTAAAGATATAAACACTATATCTTTACAACCGTTTTGCTTTAAGTAATCTATAGCATAAACAGCTGATCCCCCTGTAGCTAGCATCGGATCTAATAATAAAACTTTTCTTTCAGATATATCTAGAGGTAATTTGCAATAATAGTAAACAGGCTCTAAAGTCTCTTCATCTCTATATACTCCAATGTGTCCAACTTTAGCTGTAGGAATTAAATCTAACATACCTTCTACCATTCCTAATCCAGCTCTTAAAATTGGTACGATTGCAACAGCTTTATCTTGAAGAGTTACCCCTTTTGTTTCCATTAAAGGAGTTTTCACTACGATATCATCTAGTTTTAAATTTTTTGTAGCTTCGTAAGTCATAAGCTTTGCTATTTCATTTAAATTTTCTCTAAATGTTTTTGTGTCTGTTTTCTCATCTCTTAAAATTGTAAGTTTGTGTTGAATTAATGGGTGATTGATTTCAATTACTGCCATTTTTACCTCCTGATTTGTATATATAATTTTATAAAAATTTAATAACGCTAATTAAATTCTTAAAAAAAAAGAGGCTGGGCCTCTTTTTATGAATTTTAAAAATATTCTTACTTAAAAGAATATTTTTAACAATTCGATTATTTAAGATTGTATTTCTTCTGGAACTTATCAACTCTACCAGCAGCATCGATAAACTTAGCTTTACCAGTATAGAATGGGTGGCAATTTGCACAAACTGCTATTTTAAGTTCATTTGACTTAGTCATAGTTGATCTTGTTTCAAATTTATTTCCACATGTACACTCAACTGTTATAACGTCGTATTTTGGATGTATATTTTTTCTCATTACCCCTGTCACCTTCCTTCTCTAATTATCTTTTCAATATCACAATAGATATTACCA
>CAMTJB010000154.1 GCA_947072715.1 uncultured Fusobacteriaceae bacterium
TAAAAAGTCAAATTTATTAATCAACCATGCCATCATTAAGTCAGAAGTGACAATAACTTATTTTAGTAATAATAATATCCGGGGGGAAAGAAAAATGAAAAAATATATATTAGGAACAATTTTAGGTGTTACATTATTATCAATGCAAGCTAATGCAAAGGTATATCAAATTGGAGCAACTCAAATTGTAGAGCACTCGGTTTTAGATTCTGTTAGAGTAGGATTTGAAAAAGGCTTAAAAGATAGTGGGATTGATTATAAAATTGATTATGAAAATGCCCAAGGTGATATGTTAACACAACAGCTAATAGGAAAAGGATTTGCTTCTAAAAACAAAGATTTAATATTAGCAATATCAACACCATCAGTTCAAGCTGTGGCAAACTCTACTGAAAATATTCCTATTCTTTTTGGAGCTGTATCTGATCCTTCAGCTACTGGAGTATCGGACAGAAAAAATGTAACAGGTGTAGCAGATGCTATTCCTACAGGTAAATTAGTGGAAGAGACACTAAGACTCTTCCCTAATGCCAAAAAAGTAGGTATCATTTATAATACTAGTGAAAAAAATTCGGAATCAAACATAGCAAGGATTGAAGAAAACTTAAAAGGTACAGGAGTTAAAGTGGTAACCTCAGGAGTAACGGCGCTTAATGATATTCCAGCTTCATTAGAAGTTTTACTTAAAAAAGTTGATGTCTTATACATGTTACCAGATAATATGGTAGTATCAGCATCTACATTAATTTTTAAAAGAGCAAAAGATACAAAAAAACCTGTACTTGCTTTAGGATATAATCAAGAACAGATATCAACAGGAGCTCTACTAAGTGTTAGTGTAGACTATGAAAAATTAGGATATAGATTAGGAGAAATGGCGTCAGATATTTTAACAGGAAAGAAAGTGATAAAAGATCTTCCTTATGAAGTTCCTAATAGTTATCCAATATTAGTTAATAAAGAGATGGAGAAATTTTACAACCTTACTATTGATAAAAAATAAATAATAGTTTAAAAATAAATAGTAAAAAAAATAAAAAAAGTAGGAAAAAAGATAAATGATTTGTAACATAAATTTATCTTTTTTTTTATTAAAAAATTTTTTATTAATTTTTTTATGAGTTATTGTATGTTTTTCTTTGCTTTTAAATAGTATTGTACTATAATACACATTAATATAATTGTAATTTACAATTTATTATTTAAATATAAAGATGCTAGGAGGTTATATGTTAGTTAAGAATGGTTTTATATTTATATCGTCAGAAAATGGTTTTGTAAAAAAAGATGTGGAGATTAAAGATGGGAAAATAGTTGATGTGGGGAATGAACTCATGCCATCTTCCAATGAGGTTATAGATGCAGAAGGAAAATATATTACACCAGGATTCATAGACGCACATTCTCATATAGGAATTGGAGAAGAAAGCATGGGATGGGAAGGAGCAGATTACAATGAAGGAACTGATCCAATAACTCCTGCTATGAGAGCTATAGATGCAATAAATCCTATGAATATTTCCTTTATAGAAGCAATTCAAGGTGGAGTAACAACTGTGTGTACTGGACCTGGAAGTGCTAATGTAATTGGAGGACAATTCACTACAATTTCACTTAGTGGAAATATAATAGATGATATGATTATTCAGGAATATGCAGCAATGAAATGTGCATTTGGAGAAAATCCAAAAAGATTTCATGGAAGAGAAAAATCAAAAATGCCTATGACTAGAATGGGAACTGCATACCTTCTTAGAAAGGCAATACAAGATACAAAAAACTACATTATAAAAAAGAAGGCAGCATTAAATAAAGGAGAGGAGTATCCATTAGATTTAAATATGGAAGCTATGATTCCAGTAATAGAAAAAAAAGTACATTTAAAAGCTCATGCTCATAGAGCAGACGATATATGCACAGCTATAAGAATAGCAAAAGAATTTGATTTACTTGTTAGTATTGAACATTGCACAGAGGGGCATCTGATTACAGATTTCTTAAAAGAAGCGAATGTTCCTGCAATAATAGGACCAACATTCTCCGCACGTTCAAAAATAGAGCTTATGAATAAAAGCTTTGAGACTCCTAAAATTCTCCACCAGGCAGGAGTAAGATTTGCTATTATGACTGATCATCACGTTATTCCTCAATATGCTTTAGTAATGTGCGCAGCACTTGCTATGAAAGGGGGATTGCCAGAAGTTGAAGCGCTTAATGCAATAACTAAAAATCCTGCTGAAATTTTAGGAATAGATAACCTAAAAGGACAAGTAAAAGTTGGATTAGATGCAGATATCGTTATTTGGGATAAGCACCCATTTGATTTACAAGCAAAAACAGAAAGAGTATATATAAAGGGAAAACAAATCATTTAAAGAAATATCAAATATTAACAAAATATAATAAAAATTATAAATATACAGTATGATATTTCAAATATGCAATATCATACTATTAAGAGGGGGATTATGAAAAAATTACTATTATTACTTACTTTATTATTAACATTTTTAGGTTGTGGAGAGAAAAAGGATTCTGCTAAAAATGGGAAAACTATTATAGTTGCACAAGCTGGAAATCCTAAAAGCTTAGACCCACAAATGTATAATGAGATTCCAGGTCTATTTATAGATAAGCAGATTTTTGATACACTTTTAGCAGTGGATGACAATAAGAATATTGTACCTGAATTAGCTGAAAAATATGAGTATTTAAACGAACAAGAGTTAAAAATAACATTAAAAAAAGGTATTAAATTTCATAATGGAGAAGAATTAAAAGCATCTGATGTTTTATTCAGTATTAACCGTATGAAAGAAAAACCAGGAAGTAAAGTTATGGTTGATGACATCTCTAAAGTTGAAATTATAGATGATTACACTGTAGTATTAAAATTAAAAAAACCATCAGCAGCACTATTATTTGCTTTAGCTCACCCTTTAACATCTATTTTAAATGAAAAAGATGTTACATCTAAAAATGATGATATCAGCAATGCACCTGTAGGAACAGGAGCCTTTAAATTTGTAACTTGGGAAAATAGAGACAAAATTGAACTTGAAGCTAATAAAGATTATTTTAAAGGAAAATCTAAAATTGATAATTTAATATTTGTATCTATTCCTGAAGGAAGTTCAAGATTGATTGCACTAGAAACAGGGGAAGTAGATATAGCTGTTGGAATGGCAGCAGTAGATAATCAAGGAATTCAAAGTAATAGTAATTTAACTTTAATTTCAGAACCTACTAGTAGTACTGAAAACTTAACACTAAATACAAGAAATAAAAAATTAAACTCAAGAGAGGTAAGACAAGCAATAAACTACGCTATTAATAAACAATCAATTATTGATGCTATATTTGCTGGAACAGGAAAAGTTGCTAATACTATGGTAAATCCACAAGTTTTTGGTTCATATCAAGATGTTAAAAACTATGAGTATAATCCTGAAAAAGCAAAAGAATTATTAAAATCTGTAGGTAAGGAGAAAGGATTAAAATTAAAACTATGGGTTAATGATAATATAACAAGAACTCAAACTGCTCAAATCATTCAGTCAAATCTTAAAGAGGTTGGTATAGATGTTGATATTGAAGTTTTAGAATGGAGTACTTACTTACAAAAATCTGCTAATGGTGAACATGAGATGCTTTTAGGTGGATGGGTGTCTGGAACATTAGATGCTGATATAGTATTATTTCCATTATTTCACTCTTCATCTCTAGGAGCCACTGGAAATAGATCTTTTTATGTTAATCCTGAAGTGGATAAATTTATTGAAGAGGGAAGAACTGCTTTAACACTAGATGAGAGAAAAGAAGCATATAAAAAAGCACAAATTATTTTAGGTACAGACTTACCTATGAT
>CAMTJB010000155.1 GCA_947072715.1 uncultured Fusobacteriaceae bacterium
TCACAAATATATGTAGCAAAGGAATCCCTTGATGATTTTGATTTTAATTTTCATGGGCAAAAAAGAAGTATAG
The DNA here is from genome assembly GCA_947072715.1 of uncultured Fusobacteriaceae bacterium. The sequence goes on from CAMTJB010000155.1 coordinate 74, forward strand.
GAAGATATAAAGAATCTAAAGTAAAAAGTGTTGAATTTCATAATGGATTAGAAATATCAAGAAAGATTTTTTTAATCAAAACAGAAAAAAAAGAGAGAAGCTCTAAATTCTTAAGAAATGGGGAAATAGATGATTTTAATCATGAAATTCATCTTATTATTATGGAAAATAATAAGGTAAATATCATTACAGGTTGCTGCCACTCAGGTGTATTAAATTTATTAGAGTCAGTAAAAAAACTATTTCCTAACAAAGAGATAAACTCTTTAGTTGGAGGTCTTCACACAAGAAGTTATATAGTAAAACCTATAAAACTTATTAGATTAATATTAAGTTTAAAATCTCATAATATATCAAAATTAATTTTAGGACATTGTACAGGTGAGAAAACAAAAACTTTTATGAGGGTATTCTTGAACAATATTTTAAATATAAAAATAGGAAAAATTTATAATGTTTAATTATTATTTTATTATATTTTTTTTAATAAATTGAGGCTCATTTCTTTTTGTTAAATATTTTAATTTATTCAAAATTAAGGGAAAAACATACAGATTTATTAAAATGTCTTTTGTTATTACTCTAAATTTTGCTATAATTTAACAGTTAAATAATGTATAATAAAAAGTAAAATAAAAAATAAACTTTAAATATAAGAAATAAAAATAGTTTGAAATAGGAGAAAAATTTATGAATAAATATGATGTGATAGTTGTTGGAGCTGGACATGCAGGAGTGGAAGCAGCCTTAGCTTCAGCAAGAATGGGAAAAAAAACAGTACTATTTACTCTATATTTAGATAATATAGGGATGATGTCTTGTAACCCTTCAATAGGTGGACCGGGTAAAAGTAATCTTGTTGCAGAGATAGATGTGTTAGGTGGACAAATGGGATGCCATACAGATAAATATAATCTGCAACTTAAGCATCTAAATACAAGTAAAGGACCTGCAGCTAGAATAACAAGAGGTCAAGCTGACAAATACATGTATAGAGTTAAGATGAAAGAAGTTATAGAGCAATCAGAAAATTTAGACGTTATACAGAGTTGTATAGAGGAACTTATAGTTGAAGAGGGTAAATGTATAGGGGTTGTTTCAGATTTAGGTATAAAGTACTTTGCAGAGGCTACAGTACTATGTACAGGTACATTCCTAAAGGGAAGAATTGTTATAGGAGATGTAGAATATAAAGCTGGAAGACAAGGTGAGGTTTCTGCTGATAAACTTTCTGATAGTTTAAGAGCTAATGGAATAAAGATAGAACGTTACCAAACTGCTACACCTCCAAGAATAGATAAGAGAACTGTTGATTTTTCAGTTATGCAAGAGCTATATGGGGAAGAAAATCCTGTTTATTTCTCTATATTTACAGATAAAGATAAAAACAATATAGTTCCTACATGGTTAACTCATACAACAGAGCAAACAATAAAAGTAACTCAAGATTTATTAAAATACTCTCCAATAGTTAGTGGAATAATAGAAACACACGGACCGAGACACTGTCCATCACTGGATAGAAAAGTTTTAAACTTTCCAGAGAAACATAAGCATCAGATATTCTTAGAGCTTGAGTCAGCAGAGTCAAACGAACTTTATGTAAATGGATTAACAACAGCAATGCCTCCATTTGTTCAAGATGAGATGTTAAAAACTATAACAGGATTAGAGAATGCTAAAATAATGAGATATGGTTATGCAGTAGAGTATGATTATGCTCCAGCCGCTCAATTATATCCAAGTTTAGAATCTAAAAAAGTAAAAAATCTATTTATGGCAGGACAACTTAATGGAACTTCAGGTTATGAAGAAGCAGCCGCTCAAGGATTTATGGCAGGAGTAAATGCAGTTAAAAAAGTAGAAGGAAAAGAGCCTGTTATAATAGACAGAAGTGAAGGATATATTGGAGTTATGATAGATGATCTTATTCACAAGAAGACACCTGAACCTTATAGAGTTTTACCTTCAAGAGCTGAATATAGATTAACTCTTAGATTTGATAATGCTTTCATGAGACTTTGTCATCATGCAAAAGAGGTTGGAATAATATCTCAAGAAAGAATTGGTGTAATGGAAAAAGGTATATTAGATATAGAAAAAGAGATTTTAAGAATTAAAGAGACAAGTATCCCTATGAATGAAGCTAATAAAGTATTAGAACTTGTAGGAGAGGAGCAAAGGTTAACAAAAGGTGTTAAAGCTTCTGAGATTCTTAAATTTAAAAATGTAAGTTATAATGATTTGAAAAATGTTATGGAGATAGAAGAATATCCTTATTTTATTACGAATCAAATAGAAACAATAGTTAAGTATGAAGTATTTATAGAGAGAGAAAAAGAGCAAATAGAGAGATTTAAGAAACTAGAAGACATGAAGATACCTGCCTCTATTGATTATCAAGAGATAAAAGGAATTTCTAATATAGCTCGTTCAGGTCTTATGGAAGTTCAACCATTTTCAATTGGGGAAGCTTCTAGAATAAGTGGAGTAACAGGAAATGATATTGCACTATTAATAGGACAAATAAAGAAGTAAGGAATTTAAGGAGAAATTTTATGATTATAAAAAAAAGCAAATCTATGAGAGAACAAGTTTACGATAAAATGAAAGAGATGATATTTAGTGGTGAGATAAAGCAAGGTGAAAGAATTGTAGAAGTAGAATTTGCTGAGAAGTTTAATGTAAGTAGAACACCTTTAAGAGAAGCGATTAGAATGTTAGAGCTAGAAGGATTACTAGAGGATAATGTTGGAGTAGGAGTATCTGTTAAAAAAATAGGTATGTCAGATATTCAAGAAGTTTATCAAATAAGAATAGCTTTAGAAGGAATTGTCTTAAAAGAGATAATAGAGAAAAAAAATGAAAAAGGTATAAAGAAATTAGAAGACATATTGGTTAAAACAAAAAAACTAATAGATATTTCAGCAAGTTCTGATGAATTATTTGAATTATTTTCAGAATTTAATAATATTTTATATAATTTGTCTAATTATCCAAAGGTTGTAAACCTTATAAAAAATATAAATATGTATCTGAGAATATTTAGAAAATACTCTGTGGAAAATCTTGAGAGAAGAATAATAGCTTACAAGGAACATATCGAAATAGTAGAAGCATTAAAAAAAGGTGATTTAGAGAGAGCATTAAGAGAGAATGAATTACATTTATTGGGCTCTAAAGACTTTTTAATTGATAATTTAAAAAAGTAAAATACAACAATATAACCCAAAAAGAAATTTTATGTTTATAAAAAGGATATAAAATTTCTTTTTTTTTATTGACAAAAAATAAAGGTATACTGTATATTGTATACAGTATACAATAAAATTTTATATAAAAAAGGAGTAGCTAATGGAATTAAAAGTAAAAGCTATGTCTGGAACTGTAGAATCTAGTGATATCCAAATCATCGTAGAACCTCATAATTGTGGAATCGAGATAAATCTAGAGAGTGTTGTTATGAAACAATACGGATCTGACATAAGAAATGTAATAGAGGAAACAATTAAAGAGTTTGGTGTAACGTCAGCAAAAGTTTACGCTAATGATAAAGGTGCGATAACACCAGTTATAAAAAGTAGAGTTCAAACAGCTATATATAGAGCGTTAGAACTTAAAAAATATACTTGGAAATAGGAGGATACAATGAAATTAAGACGTTCGATGCTTTTTGTTCCAGGAAATAATCCTGCGATAATAAAAGATGTACATATATATAAACCAGATGCAGTTATGTTTGACTTAGAGGATGCTATAGCTGTAACAGAGAAGGATTCAGCACGTTTCTTAGT
>CAMTJB010000156.1 GCA_947072715.1 uncultured Fusobacteriaceae bacterium
AGTTTAGGAACAATGTCACATTCATTTATTCAAACTTTTGGAGTAGGAAAAGAAGCTGAAAAGAAATCATTTGATGCTTTTATAAAATGGAGAAGAGATAGAGAGTCAAATTCACTTATTTTATTAGTTGATACATACAATACTTTAAAAATTGGAATTAAAAATGCAATAGCATCATTTAAAGAAAATGGAATAGATGATAGCTATGAAGGTATTTATGGAGTAAGAATAGACTCAGGAGATTTATCATATCTTTCTAAGCATGTTAGGAAAGAATTAAATGATGCCGGGTTATATAAGGCTAAAATTATTTTAACTAACTCGTTAAATGAGGATTTAATTAGATCGTTAAAAGAACAAGGGGCTCAAGTTGATTTATATGGTGTTGGAGATGCAATAGCAGTAAGTAAATCAAAACCTTGTTTTGGTGGAGTTTATAAAATAGTTGTAATAGATAAAGAACCGGTTATTAAGTTATCTGAAGATGTTATAAAAATATCTAATCCAGGATTTAAAGAGGTTTATAGAATATATGATAAAAATCATAAAGCTTATGCAGATTTAATTACTTTAGTTGAGAATGATGAAGATAAAGAGCGTTTACTTAGTGGAAAAGAATTAGTTTTAAAAGATGAAAAGTATGAATTTAAATCTAGTGTTTTAGAAGCTGGAGAGTATTCTTATAGAAAGATGACTTTAAATTATATAGAAAACGGAGTAATTACAGAAAATTATGAAAAGCTTTTTGATATTTTAGCTTCAAGATCTTATTATTTAGAAGAGTCAAAAAAGTTTTCTGTTGAAAGAAAAAGGTTAGAAAATCCACATAGATATAAAGTGGATATTTCGTGTGGTTTAAGTGACTTAAAGTATGGATTAATAAAAAAGCTTAAGAGTGAGGGAGAATAGTAATTATATGAATTTTAAACCAATAGAGTATATTTATAGAAAAACTGGAGAAAAGTTAATAGAAAAAGTTCCAGGGGAAAAATACTTACAGTTTTTATACTATAACCCATTTGGAAAATTAGCACTGGATTTAGTTGTTAGAAGAAAGTTTTTAACATGGTATTATGGAAAAGACATGGATAAAGAAAGTTCTGTAAAAAAAATAAACTCTTTAATAGAAAGTGCTGGAATAAATATGAAAGAATCAAAGAAAGAGGTAAATGAGTTTAAATCTTTCAATGAATTTTTCATAAGAGAGTTAAAAGATGGATCTAGACCAATAGACACTAATGAGAATAATTTAGTATCACCAGCAGATGGAAAAATTTTTGTTTATGAGAATTTATCAGAGGTAAACAAATTTTTTCTTAAAGGAGATGAATTTACTCTACAAGAGTTTTTTAAAGATGATTCTTTAGCTGAAAAGTATAAAGATGGGACTTTTATGATTGTAAGACTAGCCCCTGTAGACTATCATAGATATCATTTTCCAGCAGCTGGATTTATAAGTGACAGTAAAGAGATAAAAGGGTATTACTATTCAGTATCACCTCATGCAATTAAAAAGAACTTCAGAATATACTGTGAAAATAAAAGAGAGTACTCTATATTAAAAACAGAAAAATTTGGTGATATAGTAATTTCTGAAATAGCAGCTACAATGGTTGGAGGAATAAAACAATCTTATACTCCAGATTCTTATGTTGATAAAGGACAAGAGAAAGGGTACTTCTATTTTGGTGGTTCAACTGTAATTATGATGTTTGAAAAAGGCAAAGTTATAGTGGATAGAGATTTAATTGCAAATAGCCAAAATGGTATTGAAACAAAAGTATATATGGGTGAAAAAATTGGAGTATCAAATCTATAATTATATTATGGGTAAAAATTAAATTATAAGTTAGGAGTTAAGTTGTGAAAAAAATAAAAAAAGGTGATTATATAGTATATAGTATTTTTATAGTTTTTTTTGCTTATTTTTCTTTTTATATATTTAATTTAGAGGATCAAACTGCAGAAAGAGCAGAAATATATATAAACTCACAATTGAAATATGTTCAGAATTTACAAAATGAAGAAAAAAATATTTTTTTAGATACTGACATAGGAGGAGTAAATATACAATTTAAAGATATGAAAGTAAGAGTTTTGACATCCTATTCTCCCAAGCAAATAGCTGTAAAAGAAGGATGGATAAGCAAACCGGGGGAACTACTAATAGGAGTTCCAGATAAGATGTTAATAAAAATAGTAGGTAACACTAAAAAAGATGAAGAAGAGGTTGATTATATTGCAAAATAATAAAAAAGAAAAAGTAGGAAAATATTTCACAATGATATTAGTATTTATATTAATACAAAGTTTTTTTCAAAACACAGAGAATTTCAAAAATATATTTGAACAACTAATGGGGTATTTAATGCCTTTTATATATGCTGTTTTTTTTGCAGTAATATTACAACCATTATCTTCAATTATTGAGAGCAAATTAAAGCTTAAACGTGAATTAAGTATAGCGTTATCTATATTAATAGCAATATTATTTGGAGTAGGAATAGTAATTGTAGTAGTACCAGGAGTGGTTGCAAGTGTTAAAGAAATTAATATAAGAATACCAGAGTTTCAAGCAAGATTTCAAGATACAGTGACAAGAATTATTGATTATTTAAATTCAAAAGGGCTTGTTAGTATAACTCAAGAGACTGTAAAAGCTGATTTAGAGAATATGTTCACTCAAAATAAAGAAACAGTAAGAAATGTTATAAAAGCTTTAAGTTTAAATTTTCTAAATATTATAATTATTTTAGGACAAATGCTTATTGGATTAATAATTGCAGTTTTCTTTATTAATGATAATGAATATTTTGAGAAATTTCTTTATAATATGTTTTATATCTTCTCTAATGAAGAGAAAGCAAGAAAAGGTGTTAAGTTTTTAGATGACTCTAGAAAAATATTCTTAAATTATTTATGGGGAAAAGCATTAACATCAGCGATGTTAGCTGTTATGGTTTATGTTATACTGTTTATAGGTGGAGTACCTTATTCTGGACTTATAGCAATATTAACTCTGTTTGGAAACATGGTTCCATACGTAGGAATGTTTGTAGTTATGACAATAGGAACTTTATTTGTATTCCTTGAAGCACCAGATAAAGTATGGATATTATATATGGCTCAAATTGTAGGAAACCAGATAGAAGCTTTAATATTAACTCCAAAAATTATAGGAAAAACTGTAGGATTAGGAAGTTTTTGGGTAATATCAGGAGTACTTTTAGGTGGAGCAATATTAGGACCAATAGGAATGGTTTTAGGAGTTCCAGTTGCAGGGGTAATAAAGTTAATATATAGAAAGAAATTAGAAAATAAATTAGAATTAGAAGAGAGATGTAATCTCATTCAAGAGGAAAAAGGGGAATAACAGATGAAAAAAATAACAATGATTGCATCGGCGTCAATGGGAATAGAAGGTATTATTAAAGACGAGTGCAAATTTTTAGGATTTGAAAATATTAATACACATAACGGAAGAGTAGAATTTGACGGAACTTATGAGGATATAGCAAAAGCAAACATAAACTTAAGATGTGCAGATAGAGTTTATCTTAAAATGGGTGAATTTAAATGTACAAGTTTTGAAGAGCTTTTTCAAAGTACACTATCAATTCCATGGGAAGATTTAATACCAGAAGATGGTTGCTTTCCAATAAGCTGGGTAAGTGCTGTAGATTGTAAACTATTTTCAAAGTCAGATATTCAAAGAATAGTAAAAAAGGCTATTGTTGAGAGATTAAAAAAGCAATTTAAATGTATAATTTTTACAGAAAAAGGTGCTAAATATGCTATTAAAGTTCAAGGATTAAAAGATAACTTTATTATCATGGTAGATACAAGTGGAGAGGGATT
>CAMTJB010000157.1 GCA_947072715.1 uncultured Fusobacteriaceae bacterium
TCCGACCACGTTTTTTCTTACCGACATTTTATATTTTATATACTCAATTTTTTTAAGTTGTCCTTTTTTTTATCAATACTAAAGAAAAAATTTATTTTCATATATAAAAATAAGTTGAATGCATAACATTCAACTTATTTTTAGTTTAATATTCTATTGTTTGATTAAGAATTTTTCAGCTAAAACTGAAGCAATCTCTCTCTTTCCATCTATAAATTCTACTACTACTTTCTTATCGTCCATAGCTCTTACAACTCCAAATCCAAACTTTCTATGAGCAACTTTTTCTCCTACTTTAAAAGGAAATGCTTCTCCATTAGCTTGAAGTCTTGGACCTGCTATTCTTAAATTATCAAGAGATCTTCTTGGATATGATGTAGCTTCACCTTCACCGTATATATGCTTCTTTTTAACTAAGTCACTCTCTTTAGTTGTCAATCTATCAGGAATCTCTCTTAAGAACCTTGATGGCGTTCTTAACTGCTCCTGACCATATATAAATCTACTTGTAGTATGAGTTAAGAATAATCTCTCTTCTGCTCTTGTTATAGCAACATAGCAAAGTCTTCTTTCTTCCTCTTCAATAGATTTTTCAAAATCAGCTTTAGAACTTGGGAATATTTCATCCTCTACCCCTGTTAAGAATACATAAGGAAACTCTAATCCTTTTGAGTTATGAATAGTCATTATTTTTACGTAATCAATACTCTCATCTAAATTATCTGTAGCACTTACTAAAGTTACATTCTCTAAATACTCTCTTAAAGTTAATGAGTCACTAAGTTTTTCAAGTTCATAAATTGAAACCCCTAACTCTTTAACGTTTTCTACTCTAGATTCAAAATCTTCATAGTTTTCTTTTAAGTAATTATAGTATCCAGTTGAATCAACTATTTTCTGGAATATTTCAGAAACTTTAGCATACTCAGCCATTAAATTTTGCACTTCAGTTATTAAAGTACAGAAATTATTTATAGCAACTTTTACTGCTGGACCTACACCTGCTATCTCTTCACTTTGCTTAAGAGCTTCGAAAAGAGTTATTCCACAATCAGTTGCATAGTCTACTATTTTCTCTAATGTTTTATCCCCTATCTTTCTCTTAGGTACATTAATAATTCTATTTAAACTTATTGTATCAATAGGATTGTTAACAAAAGCTAAGTAAGATAATATATCTTTAATCTCTGCTCTTTGATAAAACTGTTGTCCACCAAATATTTTATATGGTATATTTTCTCTTAAACATACTTCCTCGAAAGATCTCGATTGAGCATTAGTTCTATAAAGTATTGTGAAATCAGACCATGATTTCCCCTCTTCTTTAAACTCTTTCATCTTTTCAATAACATAATTTGCTTCTGCTCTTCCATCATTACAAGCTTTTACAATTATATTTTCACCTTTTCCATTAGTTGTCCAAAGGTTTTTATTAAGAGATGTTGTATTATGTCTTATTACGCAGTTAGCAGCTTCTAGTATCATTCCTGTAGAACGATAGTTTTCCTCTAACTTTACTGTTTTAGCATCTGGATAATCTTTTTCAAAGTCTAAGATATTTTTGATATCTGCTCCTCTAAATCCATATATAGATTGATTTTCATCTCCAACAACACAAATATTTCCATATTTTTTAGAAATTTTATTTATTATTCTATACTGAACTGGGTTAGTATCTTGATACTCATCTACCATTATATATCTATATTTATCAGAAATTTTTTCTAATATTTCTGGAATATCTAATATTTTATCTGTATTTGCAAGTATATCAGAGAAATCCATGCCATTACTTGCTCTTAAAGCTTTCTCATATCTTGCATATGTTTCAGCAATAACTTTTATATTAGGCATAAATTGATTTTCTTTTTCAAATTCACTTGGTGATATTCCGTTCTCTTTTAAGTTAGAAATTATTGAAGCTATATAGCTTTCTGTTACTTTTTTATCAGTAACTACTAATTGCTTTAATATTCCTCTTATTACTCTTTTTTGATCGTCAGTATCGTAAATTGTAAAATTGGCATCATATCCTAACTCTTGACCGTAAACTCTTAAAAGTCTAATTCCGAAGGAGTGAAATGTAGAAACCGTAGTTTTTCTAGCATCTTCACCAATAAGTCTTTCAACTCTTTCACGCATTTCACGTGCCGCTTTATTTGTAAAAGTAACAGCAAGAATTTTATATGGAGATATCCCTTTTTCTAGAACCATATGAGCGATTCTATAGGTAACAGTTCTCGTTTTTCCAGAACCTGCTCCTGCTAATATTAGCAATGCTCCATCTACCTGTTCCGCTGCTTCTTTTTGTTTACTATTTAATTGACTTAATATGCTACTCATTACTTCATCTCCTTCACTAACACTAATAACCTGTGACCGACTACTAATCCATGGTAGGTTCCACATGGATTAAAACTTCACTTATATTCTCAAACTCTTCATAAAGACTCTGTTCCAGTTCATCACCTATGAAATGTGCGTGTTCTACAGACATCTCTCTTGGAACTCTTATATGAAGATTTAGAAAACACTTATCTCCTGATGTTCTCATCTGAATATTGTGAACATTCACAATATCAGTACTCTTATAAATAAACTCTTCAACATTTTTTATAAACTTTTTATCTTGTGTATCTAGTATTAAGTTAGCGTTTTCAAAAATAACACTGATTCCCTCTTTGAATATTAAAATTGCTACTGGTATTGATAAAATAATATCAAATATAGGATTAACATAAATAGCAAGTAATATTCCAAGCACTGCACCCAGTGATGTGAATATATCATTTCTGCTATCTTTAGCATCTGCAATTAAAGCTTGATTAGATGTTTTTTTACCAATTTTCAGTTTATAAATATACATTGTATATTTTATAACTGCCGATAATAGTCCCCAATAAATTGTATTTAAAACTGGAATTTTATACTCTTGATGCTGCATATATACAGAATAAAGTAATCCTAAAGAGCCTCTTCCAAGTTCAAAAGCTGTAAGTATCATAAATATTCCAAGAACATTTGCTACTACAGACTCTATCCTTTCATGGCCATAAGGATGGGCCTCATCTGCTGGTTGATTACTATAATAAATCCCTATAAACATTCCAATAGATGTTGCAACGTCTGATAGAGAGTTAATACCATCTGAAAAAAGTGCTCTTGATCCACCAGAAAGACCGAATGTTATCTTGGTAAAAGCAAGAAAAATATTTCCAATTATAGAAAGTCCTATTATATTTCTATTCTCTGAATATCTCTTTTTTCTTTCTAAAATTTTATCATATAATAATATATCTTTTTGTTTTTTAAATCCTGCCTTTTCAAAGAACTTAGTTAACTCTAAATTCTTACTTATTAAAATCTCACAACCTATATCAGCAATATGCTTTTCTAGATATTTTATAAATTTTGTTCCATTGCTTTTATACCTTAAACTTTCTTCTATATATATTCTTCTAATTTCACAATTTTTAGAATTTGTGCTTAGTTCTATGTACCCTAATATTCCCTTAGGTGATGACATAATATAGTACTGATTATCCTGGTTAAAAAAGAACTTTTCATCTAATTCTTGAAATTTACTTAAGTTTTTTTGAACAAACTCATTATTAACAATTTGATACATTCTTTCCTCCTATAAAAAAAGCCGTAAGCAGTTCGTACCCACGCTTAATACCTTAGTGCTGCTTCCTTCCAGACCTGACACGGTTCGATACAAGTGTGCCACAAACTAACTCACGGCATAATTATTATAGCATTTTATTCCTCTGTCGTCAACTTAAAGTAGCTTATCTATGTAAGTTTCCTTTTCCTATA
>CAMTJB010000158.1 GCA_947072715.1 uncultured Fusobacteriaceae bacterium
CTTTCTTCTTTTCCTCCTATTATTATCTTCCCTTCGCCTATTGTTGCACGATTTATTTGTTCTCTGTCTACTGCGCTATAGGTTCCTTCTATTTTATTTTTCATTTTCGTATCATCTTTACTACTTGCTCTTATACTTCCATTTATTCCTACTGTCATTCCTTTTTCATAATCTTTTACATCTTCATAACTTAAGCTTCCTGTATTAAGTATTGTGTCTTTTCCTCCTAATACTCCTCCTGATAAGTGAGTAGTTTCCTTTACTGTTATTTCACTGCTCTCTCTTCCTTTTATTGAGCTTTGATCTGTTACCCATTTTTTATCATAGTCCCCTACTGTTATTCCTGCTCCTGTTGATGTATTATTCTTGTTATCTGAACTTCCGTTTAGACTTAAACTTTTATTTGATGAACTAGATTTATCTTGTATACTTTCTACTATGAGATTGTCTACATCTATTTTTATCTTTTCCCCTTCTATATTTCCACCTTTTACCCTTAAGTCTTTTCCTGATATATTTATATTCTTATTTGAGATAAATTTAGAGTTTATATTACTTTCCTCTTTACTCTCTCCCTTGCTTAGGGATACTCCTCCTGATATTTGTGAAGTTAGTAAGTTTAATTGACCATTCAACGATTCTGATGTATTTTTACTTTCATTTTTGTTTTTTCCACTTGATACATTTATATCTTTTCCTGAGTCTATATTGATATCTCCTATTGATGATATCTCTACTCCTTTAAAATTCATATCTCCTATATCTGTTTTTAGATTGACATCTTTTCCTGAATTTATTTTACTTCCTACTGTATTTGTTACTTTTGTATCTGTTTTATCTCTGGAGATATTCACATTCGCATATATTCCTGCACTTATTCCTCCATCTGTTGGTCCATTTATCCAGTTGTTTATTGCATTTATTGAATCCTCTCTTCCATCTAAAGATTCATTTAATCCTTTTCCCTTTGATAAGTCTTTTATTGTTCCAACTACTTTTGGAACTTCTTTTATCCCTTTTACCATATCTATTATTGAGTCTATAGATTCTTTTATTCCACTAGCATTTAATCCTGCTAATACTTTAGCTTCAATTTTTTCTTTAGTTGTTTTTGTGTTTGTTAGCTCTTCACGAGTAGTTACATTCAATTCGTTTCCTGCTTTAATATTTATGTTTTTTCCTTCTATACCACTTGCTTCTATATTGATATCTTTTTCTGAAATAATATTTACATCTTTTCCACTTGATATGTTACTTCCTAATACTTTAGTATTAAAACTTTTCTCTGTATCTTTAGATATCTTAGTTTTTATTCCTGTTTCAAAATTCAAATCTTTTGAACTTCCAAAAAAACTAGCTTTTACTTTTTGTCTTTCACTTTCTTTTTCTGTAATATCATCCGCTGCTATAATATTTACATTGTTTCCTGCTTTAATATTTATATCTTTTCCTGATTCAATATTTGAAGCAATTATAGTAGTATCTTTTTTTGCTTTAATATTTACATCTTCTCCTGCTCCTATATAAGACCCCGTATTTTTATAGTTTATATCTTTATCTTTTTTATAGTTTCCAGATAATCCCAAGAAACTTGATTTAATTTTTTCATGACTCTCTGAACTTCCTTCAAGACCTGAAGTAATTACTACATTATTTCCTGATTCGATATTTACTTTTCCTTCACTTGTAATATTACTACCTATTATATTTACATTGTTACCAGACTTAATATCTGCTATTTCTCCAGCTATTAAATTGCTTTCTTTAATCTTTTCATTATATTTTCTATCTACACTCTCTTTACTACTAAAAACACCTTTTGAACTCTTATACTTTTCAGTGCTTTCACTATCTACAGAGGCTATTACATTTACATTGTCTTTAGCTTTTACAATTAAATCTTTTTCAGCTACTACATCAGAACCTATTATATTAATATTTCTTCCTGATTCTATGCTTATGTTTTCCCCTGTTATTCTACTTCCTATATTTTCTATTTTTTCATTAACAGTGTATTTTCTGCTGCTTCCTGTCTCTGTTCTTGTAAGTGTTTCTATAGTATCAAGGTTTATATCTTGTGCAGCTTTTATATCAATATTTTTATCTGATGAAATTTTTCCACCTGAGTTTATGAAGCTTCTTCCAGAATCTATTTTTATATTTTCTCCACTTATATTTCCAACTTTTACTACATCTGTAACTACATTTTTATAGCTATTTTTATTTACTGCAACTTTTGTTTCATTAAGTATACTTCCATCTTTAGAGGTTAAATCAAGATCTTTATTAGCTTGAATGTTTCCCCCTCTATTTATAATACTATCTTTTGAAAATATTGAAATCTTATCCCCTTTTATAGAGGCATAAGCTCCATTTTTCATACTTTCATTTATAAGAGTATCTGTAGAAATTATTACCTCTTTCTCTCCTATAAGGGAACCAGTATTATTTATAGTAAGTGCATTAATGTTTAACTCTTTTCCTGCACTTATCTGGTTGCCTTTTACATTCTCTAAAGAAGCTAGTGTTTCTTTAGACAAGTATACTTTAGGAACAAGAACTACTACTCCATTTACTTCCTCTTCAACATACCAAATCAAATCATTTTTCAGATTATTTATTTGATTCTTATTAAGTGATACACCTACTGATAAATTGAAGTCTTCCATTGCTTTTATAGAGTTATCATAAAGAACTCTCATCTGCTCTTTATCGTTGGTTACACCTTTTAAATACCTTTTTCCTGTTGCTTCAAATATTGCTTTATTAACTATTGTTGTTTCATAAAATGAATCTCCTAATAATCTTGTATCTTTTTCCGGTTCAAACTTTATTCTGCTAAAGAAATATCCTGAACCTAAATAATTTTTTTTATCAATAAATTTTACGTTAGTTTCTATAAGATAAGAAAATTTTGGAATTTTTCTATTATTTGCACTAATTTCTTTATCTACTTCTCCAATTTTATCAATTTTATTAGTTCCATTTATTTTATCTACCCTATTAACTTTTCCAACTTTATTATCTACATTATCTAAAGTAACTAAATCTATATTTACTTTAAAAAGACCTTTATCTCCTTTAGGTATATCTATATAGTTTTCGATTTGTATTGTTCCACTTTTTGTAACATCATTTTGAGTATTAAAAATCATACCTTTTGTGATACTACTCTTAGGATTTATAATAGTTGTACCTTTTGTGTATTCTCCATTCCCAACTTTTTTAGCAGTAATATTTATATCTCCACCTGCTGTTATATTAGTTGTTTTATCTCCAAATAATCTTTGTTGTGTTACTGTTGAAGCACTTACTTTTGAAGACCCTGATCCCCTAGATTTTTTTTTATATTTATAATCTCTTCTAAAATCTAAACTAACATTTATATCTCTAAATTCTCTATCATTATAAAGGTTGTCTGATATTATATTAATGTTATTATTTGCAGTAATATTTCCCTCTTTATTCAAAATATTTGCTGAATCAATATCAATATCTCCACCTGATTTAATGTTAGAGATTTTACTTTTATAGTTACTAACTCCTTCCTCAGCAGTTACAAGATATTTATCCCCTTTCCAATGTTTGCTTTTTCTACTAGCTCTATTTAAAGCATCTTGTAATTTTTTATCTACTTCTGGTAAGTTAAGTTTGCTTATATCAATACTACTCTCGCTTCCGTTTACTTTTTTCTTTGTATAGCTACCTGTAAACTCTCCTAAATTCTCTAGCTTTTCAGATTCTAATCTCATACTTTGAATAGATTCAATACTTCCTAATAAGTTTCTGATATTTTTAGATTTCATCTAAAGAGTATC
>CAMTJB010000159.1 GCA_947072715.1 uncultured Fusobacteriaceae bacterium
TCCATATCTGGTCTCCATAAGTTATATGACCCTTTTACATTTCCAGTCATAAATTTAACTCCTGGTCTAACATCGATTACAACTACATCTTTTTCCTTCTCAATAATCTCTTTTGCTGTTTCTGGACTTACTAAGATATTCGATTTGTACTGTGAATAATCTTTTCCAAAAGCTAACATTGATAAACATAATAATCCCACTGCCATTAATTTTTTCATTTGCTACTCCCCTTATTTTAATTATTTAATATTAATATTCAATTAATATCTAATTAACGCTTAACTAATGTAAAAATACTCTATTAATTTACCACTTATTTTATTTTTATCTTTTTTATACTTTATATTACTTTCTCTTTTTTAATTCAGATTTTGATTTGTATCTATTTGTCCATTGTTTTACTGGTCCCATATTTCTTGCTGTTGCACTTGCTTTTGTATATGCTTCACCAAATAAAAGATCTAAGATGTGTTGAGCATCTGCTCCACCTTTCTCCATAGATTCACGACAAGCTGCACAATAAGTTATCATAAATCCTGTAGTTGTTTCATGCGCTCTTCTCTCCATTACTTTTTTAGCAATTTCTGGAACAGCTGGAACAATCATTCCTCCAAATCCACAACATCTAGTTTTTTCTCTTGAGTTTTCTAACTCTTCAACTTTATATCCAAGTTCACTTACAATCCATCTTATTCCATCATGAATTTTTGTTTTAGTTCTTATTGAACAAGAATCATGAATGTTAAACACAACATCAGAATCTTTTCCTACTCCCACTTGAGATTCAGGAATTCCAATTTCAGGTAAAAGTTCCCATAAAGAGATTACATTTTGCTTAGCATAAGAGTCAAATATCCCATAACAAGATTGACAAGCAACTATAACAGTTTCTGCTCCTACTTTATCTAACTCTTCTTGAACAGATTTAAATCTCTCTTTAAACAGATCATCTTGTCCTAAAGCTTTTGGTGGCTTACCGCAACATTTTAATAATGATCCAACTTCTCCACCTAATTTAGCTTGAAGGTGATCTAAAACTTTTCCTACAGCTTCTGGATTATATGATGGTAATGAACATCCTGGGAAGAATACATATTTTGTTTTCTTTGAATCTGGAGCTGCATTTGTTGTATTAAAGAATTTAGAATATCCTAAAGCTTGGTGAACCTCTATAGCTTTATGTCCTTTCATAGGAGATTTTCCTTGATTATCCTTAACATACTCTGATCTCATTCCAGCAAAGTTAGTTTTTATTTTAAAATCCTTTGGACATTTTATAGTACACTGATCACACATATTACATGAGTAAGCAATTTTACTATCTATATGGTCATATCCTTTTTCTAAATACTCTTCGAAAAGATTCTTTGGACAATCTGTGTATTCATTTAACATTAAGCACTCTTTCATACAAAGTTTACATTGACATTGTAAACATCTGTTAGCTTCTTTTTCAGCTTCTTCTTTTGTAAATACGTTTTCTACTTCGTTAAATGTTGTTTTTCTTTCCTCTTTTGCGATAACTGAGTTTGCTATTCTTTCTACTTTCTCAGCAGCATCCCAACCTTCTGGAAGATACTCTTTTGGTAAGTACAGTTTTGTAGCAAATCCACCTTCATCTTCTATCTTTCTATTCTCTTTTAAATCCTTTCCATTTAAAAATCTATCTATTGACTTAGCTGCTCTACGCCCTTCTGCCATAGCTTCTATTACTATAAATGCAGAAGCACAGTCTCCGGCAACGAAAACTTTCTCGTCTGATAAAGATTGCATTGTTAAAGAATCTACATTAAATGTTCCATTTGGTTTTTTCTCTAAAGCATTTTGCTCATCAAAAGAACTGTCTACTCCTTGACCTATAGCAAATACTAAAGTATTTATTTCTATATATTCTACTTGCTCTAAATCATATTTTGGAGCAAATCTTCCATTTTCATCAAATAAAGAGATACATTTTTTTATCTCTATCCCACAGACTCTTCCCTCTTGATCTCTTGCTATTTTATTGATACCGTATCCTAATTTAAATTCAACATCTTCATCCATAGCACCATTAATTTCATGGTTAGATGATGGCATCTCATCAAATGATCCTTCTAAAGGAATTGATATAACTTTTTCTACTCCTGCAACTCTAACTGATGAACGAGCACAATCCATTGCAACGTCTCCACCACCTATAACTGCTACTACACCTTTTGCATCTTTAAAGTTTCTTGTTAAAGATACCTCTTTTAAATATTCAGCAGCACTAAATATTCCTTTTGCATCACTATTTTCTAGGTTTCTATCTATTCTTCCTGCTTGTCTTCCAACTGCAACTACAATAGCATCAAATTGAGATTTTAAATCTTCGAAAGATATATCCTTTCCAATCTCTACACCTAACTTTATCTCTACACCTAATTTTGTTAAATACGAATACTCGTTATCTATTACTTGTCTTGGCAGTCTGTATTCAGGTATACCAACTCTCATCATTCCACCTAAAACATCAAGCTTTTCAAATATTGTTACAGCATAACCTTTTTTTATTAAATCTAAAGCTGCTTGAGCTCCAGCTGGTCCCGCTCCTATAACTGCTACTTTTTTACCTTTTGACTCCTCTTTTGTCATATCCCAGTTAGCAGAGTTGTCAAAATTGTCTGCAGCATATCTTTTTAAATACGCTATAGAGATAGAATAATCTTCCTCTCCTCTTCTACAATTTTTTTCACATGGATGAGCACAAATTCTTCCTAAAACTCCAGGGATAAATAATTTTTCACGAATTACTTCTATTGCTTTTTCCCCTTGCCCCTCTCCTATTAATCTTACATACTCTTTTACATCTGTGTTCATAGGACAAGTTGATGTACAAGCTGCTGTTGAATCCCCCATACAATTTTCAACAATTTCCTGCATATTTTTGATTACTTCATTTGTTAATTTCCCCATTGTTTCTCCTTTGCTTAATTATGCTTTTATTTTTTAAAAAAACTTTTTTTTATTTTATTAAAATATTTATTAAAACTATTGCCACTACAGTTTGGAATAATCCAATAATACATCCTAGTAACAGAGACTTAGGACCTTGCTTTTTTATAACTTCATATTTTACTCCTAAACCAATTGCTGCTAAAGCAGTAACTTCAAACATCTTGCTGAAATTTTTTAAATAATTTGCAATATTTTCTGGTATTAAGTTAAACGATGATAGTAGACACATTAAGAAGAAACCTTTTATATACCATGGTACTGATATTTTTAGTTTTTGCTTTTCTTTCTTTTCTTCTTCTAAATCATGATGTACACTCTCTTTACTTTTTAAATAAGAAAATAACATCAATACTCCAGTAAGAAGAATAATTCTAAAAATTTTAAATACAGCAGATAGTTTTACAACATTTCTACCGACTAAAGCCGCTCCACCAACAACCTGTCCTACAGATTGTAATACTCCACCTAATAAGGCTGAACTAGATAATATATCTCCTGGAAAGAAGATTGGTACAATTACTAAAGGTAAAAAAAACATTAATAATGTCCCTATTAAATTTACCATTGTGATAGCTAGTCCCGTTTCAGAAACTCCCGACTTTAATACTTTTGAAGATGCTCCTATTGCTGAAGATCCACAAACTGCATTTCCAGCTCCCATTAACAGACTAAATTCATTTGAAAAACCAAACATTTTTGCTAATTTATAAGAAAAATAAATTGTACCTGACATTAAAATTAAAATATATATAATTCCTCCACTTCCTAGTTGAAGAATTGTTTTAAAAGTTAACGATGCTCCTAAAAATACAATTGAATACTCT
>CAMTJB010000160.1 GCA_947072715.1 uncultured Fusobacteriaceae bacterium
TTTGATAGTGAAGGGTATAAAAGGAATTATTTGATTGAAGGAAGAGAAGAGTATTCCATAAGGGGAGATATTCTAGATTTTTTTCCAGTTAATAGTGAGTTTCCAATAAGAGTAGAACTTTTTGATGATGAGATAGAAAGAGTAAGCTATTTTAATATAGATAATCAAAAGAGTATTAAAAAGCTAGATAAAGTAGACGTGTATATAGACAATAATAAAGATGCTGTAGAAAATTTTTTAGAGCACTTTAAAGATGATAAAACTAATAACAAAAACATTGAATTAGAACTTTTTTTAGAAAATAGAGAGGTTTTAGAATATAAGCTAAAAGAGATAGTAGAGAGTAGCGATGCATCAGAAGAGCAGAGATTAAATAACTGTTTCTTTAATGGAATAAAAGAGTTTAAAGAGCTAAAAAATCAGATATTTACTAATAATGAAATTCAAAGATATCAAGATTATGAAGAGATAAAAAAGATTTCGAAAGAAAAAAAAATAGTTATATGTAGTGAGGAAAATAGAAGATATTTAGATATTTTTAAAGAATATCCCAATATAGAATACTATCATTATCCATTATATGAGGGTTTTGAGAATGAAGGAACTCTATATTTAACAGATAGAGAGCTAAAAGGGATTAGAGTTAAAAGAGAAAAAAACATTAATAAAATAGTAAAACATACTAATATTTCTGATATAAAAGAAGGTGACTATTTAATTCATGAATCTTTTGGATTAGGGATATATCAAGGGCTTAGTATTATAAATGGTCAAGAGTATTTAGAGATAAAATATGCTGATGAAGATAAACTATTTGTTTCAACTAATAACTTAGACAGAATTGAAAAATATATAGTTGATATAGGTCAAGAGCCAGAAATATATAGATTAGGTAGAAAAGGATTTAAAAAGAAAAGGGAAAAACTTCAGGAAGAGATTGCTGTTTTTGCTCATGAAATTATAGCAATTCAAGTGAAAAGAATGACTAATAAAGGGTTTAAATTTACCCAAGATAATCTACTTCAAGAGGAGTTTGAAGAGAGCTTTCCATATACTTTAACAAGAGATCAAGTTAAGGCGATAGATGATGTAAAAAAAGATATGGAATCAGAAAAAGTTATGGATAGAATAGTTTGTGGAGATGTAGGGTGTGGGAAAACAGAAGTAGCCATAAGAGCTGCTCTTAAAGCTGTTAATGACGAGAAACAAGTAGTTATAATGGTACCTACAACGGTTTTAGCTCAACAGCACTATGAAAGAGTAAAAGAAAGATTCAAAAACTATCCTTTTACAGTTGAATTATTAAGTAGGGTAAAAACTGATAAAGAGCAGACAGAGATAATAAGAAGAATAGCAAACGGGTCTATAGATATAGTTATAGGAACACATAAAGTTCTATCAGAAGATATAAAATTTAAAGATTTAGGCCTTGCAATAATTGATGAAGAGCAAAAATTTGGTGTAAAAGCTAAAGAAAAATTGAAACAGTTAAAAGCAAATATAGATATGCTAACTTTAACAGCAACACCAATACCAAGGACTCTTAACTTAGCACTTTTAGGAATAAGAGATATATCTATAATAGAAACCTTGCCCCCAAATAGATTACCAATAAAAGACAGATATATTGAAAAAAATGAAAAAAATATAAAAGATGCCATAATGAAAGAATATGCTAGGGAAGGGCAGTGCTTTTATCTTTATAATTCCGTAAAAAAAATGGAAAAGAAAGAGCAAGAAATTAGAAATATAATACCAGATTTTATAAAAATAGCTTCTATTCATGGTCAAATGCAACCAAGAGAAATAAAATCGAGGCTTAGTTCTTTTGAAAGTGGAGATATAGATATACTTTTAACAACAACAATAATTGAAAATGGAATAGATATAGAAAATGCTAATACGATTATTATAGAAGGGATGGAAAAATTAGGACTGTCTCAGATGTATCAACTTCGTGGTAGAGTTGGAAGGGGCTCAGAACAGGGATATTGCTATCTTATTATAGACAGTACTAAAGAATCTAAGAGTAAAGTAAAAGATAGAGAACAATCTATGAGAAGCTTAGATGGTATAAATACAGGAGCAGGATTTCACCTTTCATTAGAAGATATAAGAATAAGGGGAGCAGGAGAAATTCTTGGAGAAAAACAACATGGAGCCTTAGAAGTTTTAGGTTACTCATTATATATGAAAATGTTACAAGAAGAGATGGAAAAATTAAAAGGTAACTACATTAAACCAATTACAGAATTTGTTATGGATTTAAAAGGTGATAGATATATACCTGAAGAGTATATGAATAAAAAAGAGAGAGTTGGGATTTACAAAAGAGCAGCGAAAATAAATAAATTAGGTGATTTAAGAGAGTTAGAAAGTGAAGTTATAGATAGATTTGGAAAACTGCCTAACATAGTTAAAAATTATTTTAGAGGGGAAAGAATAAGAATTCTTTCTACTGTAGAAAATATTTTAGAAATAAAAGAGCAGGAAGATAATTGCTATATTAAATTTGTTGGAAATGATGTTAAATCAGAAAAAATAATGGAGTTATTACAAAAAGGAAAAATAAAATATAAAAAATATGAGAATGCAATTGAATACTATGGTGAGCTTGAAGATTTTTTTGAGTATTATAAAGGTATATAATGGAGGTTAAAATATTGGAAAAGAAAGGATTTTATGAATTAGTAGAATTAATGAGAGTATTAAGAGGAGAAAATGGATGTTCATGGGATAAGAAGCAGACAATTCAATCTTTAAAAGAGTATTTATTAGAAGAGACTTATGAGACTTTAGAAGCTATGGATATAGGTGGTGAGGAGTTAAAAGGAGAGTTAGGAGATCTGCTATTAAATATAATTTTTCAAGCTCAAATTTCTGAAGAAAATGAAGATTTTAATATAGACGGTGTAGTTCAAAAGCTTTATGATAAATTGGTGAGAAGACACCCTCATATTTTTGGTGATGAAAATAATCTAACATCTGAAGAGGTGAAAGTTCAATGGGAAAAAATAAAAAAGAATGAAAAAGAACATAGAGATAGAGTTTCTATTTTAGATGGGATACCCAAAACCTTTCCAGCGATGCTAAGATCAGAAAAGATAATAAAGAAAGTTAGAGCTGTTGGATTTGATTGGGATAACGTTGATGGAGTATTAGATAAAGTACAAGAAGAGATTGAAGAGCTAAAAGAAGTAATTAACACAAATGAGCATGAAAAAATTCAAGGTGAGATTGGAGATCTTATATTTTCATTGATAAACTTGTCCAGTTATTTAGGTTATAATGCTTCAGATGTTTTAGAAAAAACTAATAAAAAATTTGAGAGAAGATTTAGATATATTGAATCTGTTTGCGATGTAAATGAAAGTTCTGTAGAAATAATGGAATCCAAATGGAAGGAAGCAAAAACTTTTGAAAAAGATTAAAAAATAAATATTATAATAAAATTAATTTTATTACAAAGAAAAGGAGCAGATATGAGAATTGATAAATTTTTAAAAGTTAGCAGAATTATTAAGAGAAGACCTATTGCAAAAATAGTTGTAGATGGGGGAAAAGCTAAAATAAATGGAAAGATAGCTAAAGCTAGTACTGAGATAAAAGTTGGAAGTATATTAGAGTTAGAATACTATGACAAATACTTCAAATTCGAAGTATTAGAAGTTCCTGAGGGAAATGTAGCAAAAGAGAAAGCCAATGATTTAATAAAAGTTTTAGAAGTAAAAGGTATCGATGTGAAGATTGATTTATCAGTTGAGGGGGATATTTTTGAATGATAAAAGAGTTAAAATC
>CAMTJB010000161.1 GCA_947072715.1 uncultured Fusobacteriaceae bacterium
AATTAAAATATACTCCTAACTCTATTGCAAAAGAGCTAGTTACAAAAAAAACTAATTCTATTGGACTTATTGTTCCTGACATAACAGAGCCTTTTATTAGTGAATTAGCAAAAGAATTGAGTATTGAAGCTAAAAATAACGGTTTAACTCTTTACCTTTGCAATACAAATTGGGATTCTGATGCTAGTCAAAATTATTTTAAAACTCTCGTTGCTAAGCAAGTTGACGGGATTCTTATCCTTCCTACGTTTAAAGAAGCTGATTTTATTAATTCCGAAGCAAACAAAGATCTTAAAATTATATTAGTTGGTTCAAGTATAAAAAATTCTAATGTTAAAATTTTTCAATGCGATAACTCAAAAGGGATTGAATTAGCAATGAATGAACTTATAAAAAAAAATAAAAGAAAAATAGCTTACTTAGGAGGAAATACTGACTTACTAGCTAATGAAGAACGTTTTTTAGCTTATAAAAATTATTTAATAAAAAATAATTTAGAGTATTCTGATTCAAGAATTGTTAACTTAAATAATAGAGATGTCTCTCTTAGCGGTTATAATTCTATTGATACTCTTTTTCAGCAAACAAAAGATTTTGATTCTATAATTTGTTTTAATGATTTAGTTGCTTTGGGAGCTATACAACGTCTAAATGAACTTGGACTTTCTATTCCAAAAGATGTTGCTATTATAGGGTTCGATGATATTAAATTTTCTAAATTAGTAGGAATTAAACTTACAACTTTGAAACAACCTATCAAAGAAATGGCAATAGATTGTATTAAATATTTTAAAAGCAACTCTTCAAATTTAAACTCTGTATCTCTTTATACTCCTAATCTTATAGTAAGGGAAACAACATAAACTAAATATAATTCTAAATTTATGTATTAAGAAATATTAACCATTATTATTAACTATTTTTTAATACATAAAAAAAATTTATTTGACTTTTTAAAACGTTTTAAAGTATACTTCATTTAAGTTTAACATAATATTGCACTTAATATTTTAAGGAGGAATTATGAATAAAATTAGATTTGGAATTATAGGTTTAGGAAGATTAGGTATACAACATGCTAAGAATATTGCTACTAAAATCCCCAATGCTGACCTTATTGCTATTTGCTCTATTGATGAAAAAGCTATGAATGATTTTAAAAAACAGTATAATATCAAGTATTCTTACAATAATTTTGAAGATATGATTTTAAATAAAGAGATTGAGGCTCTTTTCATTTGCTCTCCATCAGGAATGCACTGCGAACAAATAAAAAAAGGGTTAGAAGCTGGTTTTCATATTTTTTCAGAAAAGCCACTAGGAACCACACTTGAAGAGTGTAATATTGCTGTTAAATCTGTAGAAAAATATCATAATCAAGTCTTTATGTTAGGATTTATGAGACGTTATGATGAATCATATATGTATGCTAAAAAAATGATCTCTTTAGGTGAGATTGGAACTCCTATTTTATTCAGAGGATATAGTCAAGATCCAGAAAGTACTATTGCTGGTGCTATTGCTTATGCAGGACATTCAGGTGGTGAGTTCATAGATATGGCTGTTCATGATATTGATCTTGCTAGATGGTTACTAAACTCTGAACCTTGTGAAGCTTGGGCAATTGGTGGATGCTATGCGCATCCTGAATTTGAAAAATATAATGATGGAGATAATGTTTCAGCACTTCTAAAATTCAAAAATAATTCTATGGGATTTATTTTTGCAGGAAGAACCGCTCCTCACGGCTATAATGTAGAAACAGAAATTATAGGTACTAAGGGAATTCTAAGAATAGCTTCTGTACCTCAAAAAAATCTTGTTGAAATTTTAGATAATTCTGGAGTAAGAAAAGAGTGCTCTCAAAGTTTTTTAGAAAGATTTGAATCAGCATATTTAAATGAAGTTCAAGAGTTTGTAAATTGTATATTAGAGAAAAGAAAGCCTGAAGTTTCTGTATATGATGGTTTAAATGCTACCAAAATAGCTTATGCTTGCAAAAAATCATTTGAAGAAAAAATTTTAGTGAAAATAGAATAATATTTATAGTTCTAATTAATACTGTTCTTAATAATTAGAAAAAAATAAAAATGGTTAGTAACTTTTTTAAGTTACTAACCATTTAATTTGGTTTAGGTTGGTTTGGTTTAGGTTGGTTTAAATAATTAATTATTCTTTTATTACTTACTCTTTAATCTCATCATTAGATGCATAAAGTTCTGCATTTAATTCTCCTAAAGACTTAGCTGTTACTATTCCTGCTGTCATAGATCCACTAACATTAAGAGCTGTTCTTCCCATATCAATAAGAGGTTCAATAGCTATTAAAAGTCCTACAAGACCTACTGGAAGATTCATTGATGAAAGAACTATTAATGCTGCAAATGTAGCTCCCCCTCCAACTCCTGCAACACCAAATGACGATACAGCAATTATAATAACTAATTGAATTAAGAATCCTGGATTAAGTGGATTAATTCCCACAGTTGGAGCAATCATAACCGCTACCATTGCAGGGTAGATTGCAGCACATCCATTTTGTCCAATTGAAGACCCTAAAGATGCTGATAAGTTAGCTATTCCTTCTGGTACTCCTAATTTATCAACTTGAGCTTCAACATTAAGAGGAATACTTCCAGCACTTGTTCTTGATGTAAATGCAAATGTTAATACTGGTAAACTTTTCTTAATATATTGAATTGGTGATAATCCTTTTGAAGCTATCAGTAATAAGTGAACACCAAATGTTAAAAGTATTGCTACATAAGATGCTACAACAAATTTTCCAAGTTTTAATATTTCTAATACATTTGAAGTTGCTATAACTTTTGTCATAAGAGCTAATACACCGTAAGGAGTAAGTCTTAATACAAGAGTTACAATTCTCATTACTACATCGTGAAAAGCATTTACCATATCTTTAAATACTTCAAATGACTTTGGCTTTTTCTTTTGAATTCCTAAAGCTGAAATTCCTGTAAATGCAGAGAATACAACAACTGCTATAGTTGATGAGCTTCTTGCTCCAGTCATATCAAGGAAAGGATTATCAGGAATCATTTCTACAAACTTACTAACGAAAGATGCTACATTCGCCTCTCCTAATTTTCCTTCAAGGAAAGCAGCACGTGCTGTTTCTTGAGCTCCAAGTTGTAATCCTTCTGCTGTTAATCCAAAACCTATAGCAGAGAATGCTCCTATGATAGCTGCAATAACTGAAGTTCCTATTAAAACACCAATTACATGTCCACTCATCTTCCCTAAAGATTTTCCCTCTTTTAAATTAATTATTGATGATGTTATAGATACCATTATTAAAGGCATAACAATCATCTTTAATAATCTTACATATCCATTTCCAATTACATTAATATATGGTAAAGCACCCTTTACTGCTGGATTGTCGATTCCATATACCATTTGTAAAAATATTCCAAAAAGTATAGCCATCCCTAAAGCTACAAATACTCTTTTAGAAAAGCTTACAAATTTTTGCTGCATATTATATAAAATACCAAGCAATACTAACATTATTATTACATTAATAATAATATTCATAAATAATTCCTCCCCTTAATTTATTAAATTATAACCTATTTATAATTTAAATCTTTTTTATTTATTAGAGTTATCTTGTCCTTAACTCTACTCGCTCTTATTATATATAAAAAAACGATTAAAAGCAAACTAATTTTATGATTTTATTACAAAAATGCTCTTATTACAACACAAAATTTGTTAAAATTTTATTTTTTATATGTTTTAACATACTTTACTACTAAAAAAGATACTTTTTAC
>CAMTJB010000162.1 GCA_947072715.1 uncultured Fusobacteriaceae bacterium
TCTGTTACACCTTTTGCTCTTGCTGTTCTTATATAATCTTGTCTAATTACCTCTAACATTGAAGAACGAGTCATACGTGTTACTATGGCTGCTGAACCAACACCTAGAGTGAAAGCAGGAAGAATTAAACTCCTCATACTCTCAAATCCACCTGAAGGTAACCATCCTAATTTTACTGAGAAAGTTAAGATAAGCATTAATCCTAACCAGAAATTTGGCATTGATACTCCAAGTAAAGCAGCTACCATTGAAAAACTGTCAATAAATGTATATTGTCTCGTTGCTGAAATTATTCCTACAGGAATACCTATACATACAGAGATTAATACTCCTGATGTAGCTAACAATAATGTATTGGGAAATCTAGAAAATATTTCATTAAAAACTTCTCTTCCTGTTGTATATGATCTTCCAAAATCTCCAACTATTGCTCTTTTAGCAAAGTTAAAATACTGTACTAAGAAATGATCATCAAGTCCCATCTCTTGTCTTAATTTTAATATTGCTTCTTTAGGAGCACTTTCTCCCAGTATTAACTGTGCTGGATCCCCTGGAGTTAATGACATTATAGTAAAAACTAAAAATGAAACTCCTATGATAACTGGTATAAGCATCATCAGTCTTTTTAATATGTATTTTTGCAAGTGACACCATCTCCTTAAAAAATTTTAGACTTTATAATAAAAATCATAATTCTTTGTATTATTTATATTATTTACCTATTTTCATATTTTCTCCATGTTTAGCTACATTTTCAACAAGTTTTAATAAAAAATCACTTGTCTTTCTTAAAGCTTGAACTGAAATACACTCATATTTACCATGAGGATATAACCCTCCTGTAAATAAGTTTGGACAAGGTAATCCTCTATATGATAATCTCGCCCCATCAGTTCCACCACGTATCGGAGTTACCTCTGGCACTATTCCTAACTCTCTCATTGAATTATTTGCAAGTTCTATTATTTCCATATAAGGTTCTATTTTATCTCTCATATTAAAATAACTATCTTTTGTATCTAAAGAGATTGTTACTCCTTCATATTTAGTTTCTAAAAATTCAACAATTGATTCTAAAAGTTTTTTCTTTTTATCAAAACCTTCTCTAGAATGATCTCTAATCAAATATTTAACCTCAGCATTTTCAACTTCTCCTTTAATCGAATAAAGATGGAAAAAACCTTCATACCCTTCTGTAAATTCTGGTCTTTCAAATACTGGAAGCATTCTATCTATTTCGTTAGCAACAGTTATTGCATTAATCATTTTATTTTTTGCACTTCCTGTATGAATGTCACGACCTTTTACTGTTATTACTGAATTAGCAGCATTAAAGTTTTCGTATTCAATCCCACCTAAAGCTCCTCCATCAACAGTAAAAGCAAAATCAGCTCCTAACTCTTTTAAATTTAGTAACTCTGCACCTCTTCCAATCTCTTCATCTGGAGTAAAAGCTATTCTTAATTCTCCGTGTTCAATATTTTTATTTTCTTTTAATTTTTTTATAACATCCATTATTTCTACTATTCCTGCTTTATCGTCAGCACCTAGTAAAGTTAATCCATCTGTTACAATTAAATCTTCACCTTTAAATCCTAAAACTTCTGGAAAATCATTAGGGGATAGAACTAAATTTAACTCTTTATTTAATAATACATCTTTACCATCATAATTGCTTATTATTCTTGGATTAACATTCTCACCACTATAATTTGGTGCTGTATCCATGTGGGCAATTAAACCCATAACAGGGATTTTCTTTTCTGTGTTCTTAGGAATTTTTGCTATTATATAGCCATTTTCATCTAAGACCACATCATCTATCCCTAGTTTTTTTAAATCCTCAACTAAAACTTTAGCAAAGCAAACTTGCCTTTCAGTAGTTGGTGATTCTTCCTTTGTTGCATCAGGTGTTGTGTCAATTTTTACATACTTAATAAATCTTTCAATAATTTCCATCTATTTCACCCCTCATAATAATATATATTACATATTTCCCCATTTATGTAATATTGATTTTGTTTATTGTACAGTAAGTACTCATTTAATTCAATGATTTTATGTGGTTTTTTTTTAACATTGTTCATTTTTTGAAAATTTATTTTCATTTTTTTTTGCTTAAAAAAAAGGCTTGCCCTAAGACAAGCCGTTTTATTACTTTCTTAAACCTAATTTTGCTATTAAAGCTCTATATCCATCAAGATCTTTCTTAGTTAAATAGTTTAATAATCTTTTTCTTTGTCCTACCATTTTTAATAATCCTAATCTTGAATGGAAGTCCTTTTTGTGAGTTCTTAAGTGTTGAGTTAAGTGGTTGATTTTATCTGTTAATAGAGCAACCTGTACCTCTGTAGATCCTGTATCTGCTTCGTTTTTACCGTATAATTTTACGATTTCTGCTTTTGATTTCATAGCCATTTTATATTCCTCCTAATTTTCAAATTATCTAATCCAAGTAAAAGAAGGCTAACTCCAGAACCTAGATTAAATTTATTACATATTTTACCATATTTTTGGGCCTTTGTAAATTTAATTTTTCTTTTCTAGGCCTTTTTATTTATTATCTTTTTCTTTTGAATCTTTTTCTTTTGATTCTTTTTCTTCCTCTAACTCTTCTTGCTCTTTTTTTAATTCCTCATCATCTTCAAGAAGTTCAAATCCATCCATTTGAAGTTTTTCATCTAACATTTCTAACTCTATCTTTTTTTCTATCTCTATTATTTTATCTGTAAGATTTTTAGGTTCATGATTTTCTGGAATTTCAGTATTTTTTTCCTCTTCCTGATTTTCTTCTTCAAAAATAATCGCTTTTTCATCCTCTTCTTTTTTCAAGTCAGTTTCTGAAGGAACTATTGGCTTTTGTTTTATTATCATTGGCTCTAATTTCTCACCTTTTATAAGTTGATCTAATTCAGCACCTGTTATTGTTTCTCTTTCTAAAAGAGTTGTTGTCATATACTCTAAAATCTCATAATTATCTTTTAACATCTTTAACGAGTCTGCATAAGCATCTGAAATTATCTTTCTTATCTCATCATCAATCTCTTTTCCTGTTGTTTCAGAATAATGTTTTTGAGCAAACATATCCCCTTCAGCAGTACTGTCTAAAAGTATTGGTCCAAATTTATCATTCATTCCAAATTTTGTAACAATTGCATGAGCTATAGCTGTTGCTCTCTGAATATCATTAGAAGCTCCTGTTGTAATATCATCAAATACTACTTGCTCAGCTGCTCTTCCACCAAGTAAAACTCTTATCTCTGATAAGTATTCTTTCTTTGATTTCAGATATCTATCTTCTGATGGTAAAGTCATTGTATATCCTAAAGCAGCACTTCCTCTAGGGACAATTGTTACTTTATGTACTTTTTCTGTGTACGGTAATAGCATTTGTGTTAATGCATGACCTATTTCATGATATGCAATAATTTTTCTTTCTTTTAATACTGTTACTTTAGATTTTCTTTCTGGACCTATAGAAACTTTCTCTGAAGCTTCTTCTAAATCTGCCATATTTATATGATCTCTACCCTCTCTAGCAGCAAGTATTGCAGCTTCATTTAGTAAATTCGCTAAATCTGCCCCTACAAATCCTGGTGTTTTTCTTGCTAATATATTTAAATCTACATCTTTGTCTAACTTTTTACCTCTTGAATGAACTTTTAATATTTGCTCTCTTCCTTTAATGTCTGGAGCTTCTACAACTACTTGTCTATCAAATCTTCCTGGTCTCATTAAAGCTCTATCTAAAACTTCAGGTCTATTTGTAGCAGCAATTATAATTATTGTTTCTT
>CAMTJB010000163.1 GCA_947072715.1 uncultured Fusobacteriaceae bacterium
ATCTGATATAAATATAACTGACTCTATAACACATCATAAAAATAATAAAAAAGCAATAACTGTAACAGCATATATGCCAGAGGGAAGATTTGGAGCTTTAAAAATGAATAAAGAAGGACATGTGGTTTCCTTTGCAGAAAAACCAGATGGAGATGGAATGTGGGTTAATGCAGGATACTTTATATGTGAACCAGAAGTTTTTGATTATATAATAGAAGGTGATTCTTCAATATTTGAAAAAAATCCTTTAGAAAACTTAGCTAAGGATGGAAAGATGACATCATATAAGCATAGAGGATTTTGGAAACCAATGGATAATATGAAGGACAATAAAGATTTGAATTCTATGTGGGATAAAGGAGAAGCTCCTTGGAAAGTTTGGGAAGATTAATTTAAAAAAAGATAATAGGGAAGAGGAGACTCTTCTTCTTTATAATTTTTTAAATATTTATATGGAGGAAAGAATTATGAATTGTTTCAATGATATATATAGAGGAAAGACAGTTTTAGTTACTGGTCATACAGGATTTAAAGGTTCTTGGCTAGTTATATGGTTACATGAAATGGGAGCTAAAGTTATAGGATATGCTTTAGATCCATACACAGATAAAGATAATTTTGTTTTATCAAATATAAAAGAAAAAATAGTAGATATAAGAGGGGATATAAGAGACAAAGAGAAATTAAGTGAAGTTTTCAAACAATACAAACCAGAAATAGTTTTTCATCTTGCAGCCCAACCTTTAGTTAGATTATCTTACGACATCCCTGTTGAAACTTATGAAGTTAATGTAATGGGAACGATTAATATAATGGAAGAAATAAGAAAAACAACAGAAACAAAGGTAGGAATACTAATAACAACAGATAAGTGTTATGAAAATAAAGAACAAATATGGGGATATAGAGAAAATGAAGCAATGGGAGGTTATGATCCCTATTCTTCTTCAAAAGGAGCTTGTGAAATAGCAATAAACTCATGGAGAAGGTCATTTATGAATCCTAAAGATTATATGAAACATGGAAAATCAATTGCTTCAGTAAGAGCAGGGAATGTAATTGGGGGAGGAGATTGGGCAAAAGATAGAATTATACCAGATTGCATAAGAGCTTTAGAAGGAAATGGAATTATAGATATAAGAATGCCTAAAGCAGTAAGACCGTGGGAACACGTATTAGAACCTTTAAGTGGCTACTTATTGCTTGGTGAAAAAATGTTAAAAGATCCTATTAAGTACTGTGAAGGATGGAATTTTGGACCAAATACAGATGCAATTATTTCAGTGTGGGATGTTGCTAAGCAAGCTGTGAAAGTTTACGGTAAAGGAGAGTTAAAAGATATATCGACTGAAGATGCTTTGCATGAAGCCAAACTATTACTACTTGATATAACAAAAGCAAAGTTTGAGCTTAAATGGCAACCGACTTTAAAGGTTTCTGAAAGTATAGAACTTACAGTTGAATGGTATAAAAGATATAATAACGAAGATGTTTATGAGCTTTGTAAGGAACAGATAAATAAATTCTTAAGGAAAAATTAGAGGGGAAAATATGAAGAAAGTTAAAGTTGGAATATTAGGTACTGGAAATATAGGAACAGATCTTTTGATGAAGATTCAGCGATCAGAAGTCTTAGAGGTAGGTATTTTTGCAGGAAGAAATCTAAACTCCGATGGGATGAAAATAGCTAAAGAGTTGGGAATAGAAGTTACGGCGAATTCTATAAGATATATTGAAGATAATCCAGAGTGTTGCGAAATAGTTTTTGATGCTACATCAGCAGAAAATCATGTAGAACATGCTAAAATTTTAAGTAATTTAAATAAATTTACCATAGATTTGACACCTGCAAAAATAGGAAAGTTTTGCGTTCCTGTTATTAATTTGGACGAATGCTTAAATGAAAAAAATGTAAATTTGATAACGTGTGGAGGACAAGCTACAACTCCTATAGCTTATGCTATATCAAAAGTTTGTCCTGAAACAAAATATATAGAGGTGGTGGCTAATATAGCCTCAAAATCAGCAGGACCAGGAACAAGAGCAAATGTTGATCAGTATACACAGACAACAGGAGAGGCAATATCATTTTTTACAGGAGTAAAAAAAACAAAAGCAATAATAGGATTAAACCCAGCAGAACCACCTGTAATAATGAGAAATACTATTTATGCTTTAATAGATAACCCTGATATGGACAAAATATATAAAGCGGTTCATACTATGGCAGCTGAGATAAAAAAATATGTTCCAGGTTATAAAGTTATACTGGGGCCTTTGTATGAAAATGATAGGGTGATAACAACAGTAGAGGTTTTGGGATTAGGAGATTACTTGCCATCATATTCTGGAAACTTAGATATAATAAATTGTGCAGCAATAAAAATAGCAGAAGAGTACGCTAAAAAAAAATTAATGAGGTGAAATTAGAATGGCAAAAATTATGTTTTTTGATTCAACATTAAGAGATGGTTCTCATGCAATAAAACATCAATTGACTAAAAAAAATATAGAAGATTATTGTAAAGCAATAGATGAGGCAGGGATGTATTGTGTATTAGTAGGACATGGAAATGGATTGGGAGCCTCATCTCTTCAGGTAGGATTATCTAATTTAACTGATTCTGAAATGATAGAAATAGCTAGAAAAAATTTACAAAGAACAAAGTTAGGAGTATTTCTAATACCAGGATTTGGAACTATAAAAAATGACTTAATTCCAGCAATAGAGAAAGGAGTAGATATATTCTGCGTAGCTTCACATTGTTCAGAAGCTGATGTTACAAAACAGCATATTCAATATTTAAAATCTCAAAATAAAGAAGTCTACGGTGTATTAATGATGTATCATATGATTTCTACAGAAAAACTATTAGAAGAAGCTTTAAAAATGCAAAGTTATGGTGCTAAAGGAATATTGATTATGGATTCTGCAGGAGCTTCAACTCCAGAGATGGTAGAAAAAACAATAAATATTTTAGTAAATAATTTAGATATAAAAGTAGGATTTCATCCACATAATAATTTAGGGCTAGCTGTTTCAAATGGTTATTTAGCTCTGAAAGAAGGAGCTGTAATAATAGATGGAACTATTAGAGGATTTGGTGCAGGAGCAGGAAATTGTCAATTAGAAGCACTTTTAGCATTGATGGAGAAAACAAATATAAAAACAGAAATGAATTTATATAAGATGCTGGATGCAAGTGAAAATGTAGTTTTAAATATAATGGAAAAGGATGTAGGGTTAAGCTCTTTAAGTATAATAAGTGGAATGGCAGGAGTTTTTTCATCCTTTGGACCTCATGTGAGAAAAGCAGCAGAAAAATTTAATGTTGACGCTCGTGATATATTTATTGAATTAGGAAAAAGAAAAGTTGTTGGTGGACAGGAAGATGTAATTATAGAAGTTGCGGAAAAATTAAAAAATAAAAAAGAAGAGGATGAGTCTCTTTATAGAATTTCAAGTCTTTCATAATTAAAAAATAACGGAGGAAATAAAATGAATGTTTCAGAATTTATGTTTGAATTTTTTAAAAATAAGCAAATAGATACAGTGTTTATGCTAACTGGTGGCCAAGCTATGTTTCTAAATGATGCAGTAGCAAAAAATAAGGAATTTAAAGTAATATGTACTCATCATGAGCAAACAACAACAATGGCAGCAGATGCTTATGGAAGAATTATGAATAAACCTAGTATAGCTCTTGTAACAGCAGGACCAGGAGCAGTAAATGCTATGAATGGAGT
>CAMTJB010000164.1 GCA_947072715.1 uncultured Fusobacteriaceae bacterium
TTACGAAGCCCCCAACTTCAAAAATCATTAGATTTTAAGTGGTGGGTAGTTCACTGGAATTGAACTTACTCATGATGAAATAAAAGATGGACTTAGGAAAGGAGTACTTAACGGCTCTTTAATACCTGTTCTTATGGATTCTTCCATAAGTAACATAGGAAGTTTTAACTCTATTTGATATGATGTATAATTATATGCCTATACCTTCTGAAATGCAAAATGGTGAAAGAGTGGGAAAAGATTTAAACTTATCTAAAGAAATGGTAAGAAAAGTTAAGAATGAAGAAGATTTTTCAGCCATTGTATTTAAAAGCTTTGTAGATCCATTCTTAGGAAAAATTTCAGTATTTAAAGTTAATTCAGGAGTTATAAGAAGGGATTCTGAAATTTTAAATTCTACTAGAAATAAAAAAGAAAAAAGTGATGATGAAAAATTAAGTTTATCATTGCAAAAAATATGCGAAGAGGATCCTTCAATAGTATTGGAACGTTCAAGAGAAACAAAAGAATTATTACTGGGTTGCCAAGGTGAAAAACAACTGAGTATAGCAATGAGTAGAGTTGAAAATAAATTTGGAGATGTACATATTAAGTTTGAGCCAATTATAGAAGGGCTTGAATTCAGTGAAAAATTGCATGGAGCTTCTGTTCCTAGAAATTATGTTCCTGCTGTGGAAAAAGGAATAGTTGAAGCTAGTGAAAAGGGAGTAGTTGCAGGATATCCTGTTATAAATTTTAGAGCTGTTCTTATTGATGGCAGTTATCATCCTGTAGATTCCAATGATTTATCTTTTAAAATGGCAGGAATGATTGCTTTTAGGAAGGCAATGGAAATAGCGAATCCTGTACTTTTAGAACCTGTTATGAAAATGTCTATTGAAATTCCAGAAGAGTACGTGGGTGATATTATGGGAGATTTAAATAAAAGAAGAGGAAAGATACTAGGAATAGTTAGTAATAAAATAGGAAGACAGACAGTTATTGCAGAAGTCC
Organism: uncultured Fusobacteriaceae bacterium; assembly: GCA_947072715.1. The sequence continues at coordinate 994 of CAMTJB010000164.1, forward strand.
CTCATAATGAAATTTTAACATATGCATTGGATTTAAGATCAATGACTCAAGGTAGAGGATTCTTTAGTTTTGAATTTTCAAATTATTGCCATTTTTATGGAAGTCATGCAGATAAAATAATAAAAGAATATAGAAGCAAACGGGAAGAGAATTAATAATATGAATAAATTATTGATAGAAAAAACAAATTATGATACTATATAATATAATTAAAAAATATAAACACAGAAGTGCTAGAATTGGCTAGCTGAGAAAGAAAACCATAAATTTTCTTATTCTTTGAACCTGATATGGGTAATACCAGCGGAGGAAGTGTTAAATTTATTTTATCATTGGTAAAATAGATGGGTACAGGCTTTTCGGCTTGTACCTTTTTTGTTATTTTATAATTTTATAAACTGAAAAAGGAGAATTAGAAAATGAAGCTAACAAAAGAGATGTTAAGAGAAGTAGAAGGAATTTGGACAAGTTATAATGAGCACCCTTTTCTAAAAGAGTTGGAATCAGGAAAATTAGATTTGGAAAAGTTTAAATTTTATTTGATTCAAGATTATTTCTATCTTTTTGAATATGTTAAAATTTTTGCTATTGGGATAACAAAAACCTCAGATGAAAAACCTATGCAAAAATTAGCAAAAAGTATAGATGCAATTTTAAATAAAGAATTGGATATTCACAGAGGATATATGAGTTTATTAAATATAGATGATGAAATATTAAAAAATACTAAATCTAGTATGAATAATATATCTTATGTTAACTATATGCAAGCAGTAAGTTTAAATGGTGATTTGCTAGATGTTTTTTCTGCAATACTTTCTTGTGCATATAGTTATCTTTTAATAGCGGAAAAGATTAAAGAAAATAATCCGTCAATTGTTAAAGATAAAATATTTGGAAGCTGGGTAAGAGGGTATTCTAGTCCTGACTATAGAAAAGGTTGTGAAGATCTTTTAGATTTAATAGATGAATTAGGAGAAGATATAAGTGAAATAAAAAAAGAAAAATTAAAAGAAATATTTGTAAATTGTAGTAAGTATGAATATAAATTTTGGGAAATGTCCTACAATATGGAGATGAATTAAGATGAAAAAAGTATTGACAATAGCAGGTTCTGATAGTTGTGGAGGTGCAGGAATCCAAGCTGATTTAAAAACGTTTAGTGCCAATGGGACTTATGGTATGAGTGTTATTTGTGCTATAACAGCTCAGAATACAAGGGGAGTAACAAGGGTTTTAGCACTTGATAAATCTATTGTAGAAGCTCAATTAGATGCTATTTTTTCGGATATAGAAGTTGATGCAGTGAAGATAGGTATGGTATCACAGCCAGAAATAATAGAAGTTATTACCGAAAAATTAATTCAATATAAAGTAAAAAAAATTGTTTTAGATCCAGTTATGATATCCAAAAGTGGTCACAATTTATTAGAACCTGAATCAGTAAAAATTTTAGTAGAAAATTTGATTCCACTGGCAACTATAGTTACGCCTAATCTTCCAGAAGCATTGGAAATAATGAGAGAAATGGGAGAAAATATGGATGATATAAAAACAGAAGAAGAGATGAAATTTGTAGCTAAAAAAATATTTAGTTTAGGGTGTAAATCTGTTCTTATAAAAGGCGGACATCTAGAAGGAGATGCCTTGGATATTTTATATGATGGAACTAATTTTTATAGATACACCAATAAAAGAATACAAACTATAAATACTCATGGTACAGGGTGCACTCTATCATCTGCGATTTGTAGTTATTTAGCTAAGGGATATTCACTTGAAGAGGCTGTAAATAATTCTAAAATTTATATAACAAAAGCCATAGAAAATTCATTTTCTATAGGTTCAGGAGTAGGCCCTGTACACCATTTTTATAAATTTTATAATAAAGATGGTGAAGTGAATGAAAAATAAAATAATTGAAAATTTAGATAGATTAAGAAAAAATGTACCACTGATATATCACATTACAAATTATGTAACTATAAATGATTGTGCTAATATAACAATAGCAACGGGAGCTAGCCCAGTTATGTCCATGGAATATTCTGAGGCAGAAGATTTAGTTAAAATCTCTTCTTCTCTTGTTATAAATATTGGAACATTAACAGAAAGTGTTTATAATACCATAAATATTGCTTGTGGAAAAGCTAATGAATTAAAAATACCGATTATACTAGATGTAGTAGGATTAGGAGCTACTGAATATAGAAATAAAGTTATTAGAGAATTAGCTGATAAATTTGAATTTACAGTAATTAAAGGAAATTTATCTGAAATTAAATATTTTTGTGGTTTGGAAGCAAAAACAAAGGGTGTGGATACAGAGGATTTTATAAATACTGAGAAAGAAATAGAAGATGTTATAAAAATTATGAAAAAAAAAGCTGAAATCAATAAAACAATTTTAATTGCAACAGGTGAAAAAGACATAATTTGTGATTCTGAAAAAGTTTATATAGTGGAAAATGGTAATTATTTAATGGGTAAAATATCAGGAAGTGGTTGTATGCTAACCTCTGTTATTGGAAGTTTTTTAAAGGATAAAGAAAATATGGAGAATTGTCTTTCAGCTTTAGTTATTTATAATATTGCTGGAGAATTAGCTTATAATAATTTAGATGAAAAAGATGGGCTAGCAACATATAAAGTTAAATTAATGGATTCGGTTTATAAGTTAAAAAATACAGATATATTGGAAAAAGCCAATTATAAAAAAAATTATGTTCAAATTAGGTTTTTATGGTTATTT
>CAMTJB010000165.1 GCA_947072715.1 uncultured Fusobacteriaceae bacterium
CTTTAGCTGACTGTTGGAGTTATTATATATTCTTTTTATTAATTTGTAAAGAGTTTTTTATTTATTAAGTATATATATATTATTTGTTGTGAATAAAAAAATTTTATTTATAAAAAAAGAAGAATTTCAATGCTTTTTTTAGCATTAACATCTTCTTCTTTTTTAATTATTATTTTTTTAAATTAAACATTTTATATGTATTTACAGATGATTCAATATATCTCTTCTGCTCATAGTAATTATTAGGATATAATCTTTCTGCTTCTGCCTTATAATGATTCATTATCTTTTCTGGAACAACTACTTCTGCTTCTTTAATAACTGTTACTAATTCAGTTTTACTTTCCACATTTCTATTTTCTACTTTTTTCTTCTCAGTAGCTGCTCTTGATAAAGTAGTATAATATTTTATTTGTTCCTTAACTTCTCTAGTCTGTTTTGCATAGTTAGCCCCATACATTATATTCAATCTTTTTCTTACTGCATCTTGTTCAGCTGGAGTAATTCCACTCTCTGACAGTTGCTTCTCTACATTCCAGTAACTCTCTTCTTGCCAAATTCTAAAGTCAAATCTTTCCTGTCCACCATCTGTATTTGTTACTGCTAAATCAACTATTCTTTGACGTACATCTTTAGGAATTTCTCTTTTTTCTTGTGATAATGATAGTGTTGAAAATAAAACTGTCATTATTATTATTAAATATTTTTTCATATGTCACCCTTCCATCTTTTATGTTATTTATTTTTTCATTATACTCTTTTAGCATACATAGTGTCAATAATAATATATAAAAAACCCCTGAAAAAATTCAGGGGTTAATACATTATTTCTTTTAGCAAATACTAGAAAGTTGTTTTGATTTTAGCAGTTGCCATTGGTTGCCATTGCCAATCTTGTGCTGAATCTTTATCAGCTATATTGTTCTCATAGTAAGCTCCTGCTCCAAGAGTTGCTTTTGTAGCTGCATTTATGTTCATTACTAATTGTAATTCTGGCCAAGTATAAAGAGTGTAACTTCCGTTATCTCTTCCAAAATCAACATTGTATGGATCTAATCCATTCTCTAAATATGCATTAATTTGGTAGAAGTTATCTTCTGAAGACCATAATTTATAAGTGATGTATGTATAAGCTTCTATTGCAAGGTTATCTGCACTTTTGTTTGTTTTCATATTATCATTCTTAAATGAATCTCTATGAGTTCCAGTTCCATTTCCACCATTAGCTATAGCGAAATTTCCATTCCCCATTTCTACGTGAGTATAATACATATTGAATTCCCAATCGATGTTAAGATCTCCAACTGTTGTTTGCCCTAAGTGATATAAATCTATTCCTGCACCTGTTGAATAATCATCATGTGAATTTGGTGTTCCACTTAAATCAGTATAGAAAGCTTTTGGAGCTAATGTTAAATCTGTTGTATCATAATACTTGAAATCTGGCATATAATCAGCAAAGTTAAATCTTAATTGTCCTTCAACTTTATCCCAGTTATCAGTTTGTCTTAACTCTAATCTTGTAGCATATTTAATTTTTGTATCTGCTACATTACCTAATTTGTGTACCCATCTATATCTAGTTTCTGTATCTTCACTTTTTGTTCTAACTGAATTTTCAGAATTTAAGTCCTCGAAAGATGATACTCTGAACTGTAAAGTATCCTTTTCAGTCATGTTTACAGCACCTTCAAATCTTGTTCTTAAATAGTTTGCTGATGTATTTTTTCTGTCTATCTCTTCTTTACCCCAATATCTTGCACTCATTTGAGCCCATCCAGAAGCTTTAAACTTTGGTGTTTCTACTGGTACTACTACTTCTTCTACTACTACTGGTTCTTCTACTACTACTGGCGCTGCTACTACTTCTTTAGCTGAAGCTGTTGCTGCGATTAGTAATGATCCTAATACTAATGCTAATTTTTTCATTGTGTTCCTCCCCAAAATCAATTTTTAATTAAAAAAATATCTAAAAATATTTAAAACATTTTTTATTTTTATTCTAAATATCTTCTTCCTTATTATAACTATATTTCGTTCATTTGTAAAGAAAAAAAGATTATTATCAAACAAAAAAATTTTTTTCGATACATTTTTTGTGTTGTATTTTTGTTTTTTATTATTATTACAACAAAAAGAGCCTCAGATAAAACCTGAGACTCTTTTTTATATTAGAAAGTAGTTTTAATTTTAACTCTTCCATATGGTTGCCAAGTAAAGTCTTGGATTGATCCCATATCAGTATCATTCCAGTTTCTATACTCTGCTCCACCTGCAACTGTTATTGATGTAGCTGCATTAATATTCATAACTAATTGTAACTCAGGCATTACATACATAGAGTTATCGTTTGAATCTCCACTTCCATCTCTATAAGTAAGTGCATCTAAACCACCCTCTGCATAGAAGTTAACATTGTAGAAGTTGTCTTCTGAAGCCCATAATTTTTGAGTATTATATAAGTAAGCTTCTACATCTATGTTGTTTGAAGATCTTGTATAATTTCCATCTCTTAAACCTTTCGCTGATTCATGTCCCCATTTATTAACAGTTGGGTATTGCGAAGAGTTATAATATCCATTTTGGTTATTATCAGTATGCATGTAGTAAACTGTTAAATCCCACTCAAATCCCCATGGTAAGATTGCATAATGCATGAAGTCCATTCCTACACCAACAGCTGAATCATCAGAATTACCGTATTCAGTATATCTAACTTTTGGAGCTAATGTGAAATCAGTTGTTTCAAATCCATCAAAGTCAGGGATGTATTCTGCAAAGTTAAATCTTGTTTGTAATTCAATATGGTCATAGTCATCATTTTGCATTAACTCTACTCTTGTAGCAAATGCAACTTTAGAATCTCCTATATTTCCAAATTTATGGAACCATCTATATCTTGTTTCTGTATTTTCGTTTTTTGATTGTCTACTTGAATTTTCTGAATTTAAATCTTCATAAGATGTTGCTCTGAACTGTAAGCTATCTGCTTCAGTCATGTTTATAGCACCTTCAAGTCTTGTTCTTAAATAGTTTTGAGTTACATTATTATGCTCCCCAGATCCATAATACTTACCTTCAAATCCTATAAATCCAGATGGTTTAAATGCTGGAGCCTCTATTGCTACTACCTCTGGTGCTACCATTTCTACTACTACTGGCTCTACTACTACTTCTGGCGCTGCTACTACTTCTTTAGCTGAAGCTGTTGCTGCAATTAGTAATGATCCTAATACTAATGCTAATTTTTTCATTTTGTTTCCTCCCCATTTTTTTGTTAAGAAATATTTACTTCTTAATTTAAATTAATTCGAACAAAATTATATTCTTTACTATTATAAAATTTCCCTATTTATATTTAAACTTTTTAAATATTATATACGTACTCTCTATTTTGAAATTATAACTAAAATTTTTTTATTTGTAAAGTTTTTTTTAATTTCACTATATTTTTTCCGCACTTTTCATTTCATATCATTACTTATATATATACTAATCGTTCATTTTACTAATACTTTATTTTTTGTTAATTATTTTTTATTAAAAAAAATCCCCACAAACACTGAGTTTGTAGGGATAATATTTGTATATGTAATTATCTTTTTGAGAATTGAGGAGATCTTCTTGCTTTTCTCTTTCCGAATTTCTTTCTTTCAACCATTCTTGAGTCTCTAGTTAAGAATCCAGCTTCTCTTAAAGCAGCTCTTA
>CAMTJB010000166.1 GCA_947072715.1 uncultured Fusobacteriaceae bacterium
AAAAAATAAAAAAACCGCTTAAATTAAAAAGACGGCATTAAGCATACCTTATCCGTCCTCGCAGATATAGAATAAAACAATTCATGGCAGGTCTCCTGACTCGATTTCACTTTACTTGCAACCCTTCCCAGTTTTATACCAGTGGTGATTTGCTTTCATCCATCTTACAGTGGCGGGACCGTGTAGGATTTCAACCTACTTCCCTTTTAATCATAAGAACCATAAATTTTTATTTGATTTTATCAAATTATACACCACATATTTTTTTTAGTCAAACAAATAGAATAAACTAAAAGCACTCTAATATTTTTCTTATTGACAGTTTTAATCTCTTATAGTACAATCCAAATTGAAATATTTTATATTTTTGAATGTTTTTTAACTTAATAACTTAATATTTTATATTTAGGTGCTTTTTTAAAGCTTAATAGAGGAAGTGAGGTGCAAAGCCTCCACAGCGAAAGCTACTGTATAGTTGACGAAATCACATTATGTCACTGGGAAACTGGGAAGGCGTGATAGTAGGATGAAACTGAGTCAGGAGACTTACCAAATAGTCATATACATATATTATGTATTTATTTAGTATTTATACTATTTAAGTATGTTTTTAAATTTGACTCTCTAGTAAGGAACTCTCTATTACTAGAGAGTTTTTTTTATTGCAAATAGCGCCTACTTTAAACATCAATCGGGGGGAGAAATGTATACAAAATTACTAATTGCATCTTTATTTTTTACATCATTAGCATATTCAGAAGAGTTGCAAAGCGTCAAATTAAATGAAAGTGTTATTTCAACACAAAACTTTGAAACTAATGTAAGAGAAACACCTGCCAATATCTCTATTGTAACAGCTGAAGAGATTAAAAAAACAGGAGCACAGGACCTTGTTGACGCTTTAAAACATGTTCCAGGTATCTCTGTTAAACATTATGCTGGGGGAATTAAATTTGATATTAGAGGTCTTAACTCTATGTACAGTGATAAAAACTCACTGATTACTTTAGATGGGGTTCCTATTACATCAAAACAAGCTGGTAATATCCCTATTGAAACTATAGAAAGAATAGAAGTAATCCCTGGGGGAGGAAATATTCTTTATGGAGATAAAGCCATTGGAGGAATAGTAAATATTATTAGTAAATCTGCTACAGATAAAAAACATTATGGTAATGCTTATTCTCAGTTTGGAAGTAACAATGAACAAAAATTAGGATTTGACTATGGAACTAAACTAACAGATAGGCTTATCACTGAGATAGGATATACTGATTACGGTTCTGATGGTTGGAGAAATGGAGAAGACTATGATAAAAAAGATAGTCGTTTTAAAACTAAATATTTATTAAATAATGGTGAAATTGAATTTAAATATAATCATTCAGACAATAAAAGTTATAGTGGAGTTGCGGTTCCTAGATATATTATTGAAAATGATAGAAATGATCCAGGAAAATTGTCTAAAACTAAAAATAAAAGTGATGACTACTATTTAAGATGGAGACAAGATATTTCAAAAGATACAGAATTTTTAATCTATGAAAATTACTATAAGAATGAAAAATCTAGTTTTAATAGAACAAATAACTCTTTCTATCACGATGAAGATGAAGAGAGAAACTATGTAAAAGCTCAAATAAAACATACATATTTACCTGACAGTTATTTTATAACTGGTTTTGACCTATTAAAAGATGAGATAAAACCACAAAATAAGGGATCTAAATGGAATCCTAATTTAGGAAGATACGTTAAAAATGGAGATTCTGTAAAGGATGGATTTGGTGTTTTTGCATTGAATCAATATACTCATAAGAAACTTCAATTTACTCAAGGAATTAGATATGATTATGCTAAATACGACTTTTATTGGAGAGATGCTTCTTTAAATGCCCCTGATAAAAGAGGTACTAATGACAAAGTTAAGTACAATGATTACTCTTATGACCTAAGCACGAATTATATGTATTCAAGTACTGGTTCTACATATATTTCATATAATAGAGCCTTTAGAACACCTACAACTAGCGAGATTTACTATACTAGAAATTCAGAAAAGTTAGATCCTCAGATTCAAGATACTTTTGAACTAGGTATTAAGGACTTTGTATCTAATACTTATGTCTCTGCTTCTGTATTTTATAAAATAACAAAAGATGAAATATACTCTACTATCCCTCCTGAATTTACTGGAATGGTTAACTATAACATAGGTGATACTGAGAGAATGGGAACAGAACTTTATCTTGAGCACTATATTGGAGACTTAACTTTAAAATCTTCCGTTACTTATATTCATCACGAAGTTATTTCTGGTAAATATGAGGGAAGTGAAATTCCTAGTGTTCCTAACTGGAAGCTAACATTTGGAGCAAGTTATGATGTTAATTCAAGATTCTCTGTAGGAGCTGATGTTCTTTATAGTGGGCTTTATTATGACTTAGATGATATTGCTAATGAAAGAGGTAAAAGTACTGGAGAGTACACTACTGTAGACGTCTTTACGCAGTATAAATTCCCTAATGATATAACAGCTACATTCCGTATAAATAATCTATTTGATGAAGAGTATAACGAATATGTTGGATTTTGGGGAGATAGTAAATACAATATTGAACAAAGACATTACTATCCTGCTATTGGAAGAACTTATACATTTGGTCTGAGTTACTCTTTCTAATACAGATTCAAATATATAAATAAAATTTAGGATAAAATAAAGCAAAATAAGAATGCTGACTTTTAAGAGATTACTCTCAAAAAGTCAGCATTTTTATTACTTATTTTTTTATTCATTTCCATTATTTTGTTATTATTAGCTACTCAAAATTTTAATACTTAGAGTCTTTATAGGCTCTATCCATATCTCTCTTTTGATCTTTTTTAGCTAAATCTTCTCTTTTATCGTAGTTCTTCTTACCTCTAGCTAAAGCAATTTCAACTTTTACATACCCTTTTGAAAGATGAACATTTAAAGGAACTATTGTATACCCTTTCTGTTTTACATTTTCATGTATCTTTCTTATCTCAGCTTTATTAAGAAGTAATTTTCTTACTCTTCTTTCATCTGGATTATATACACTTCCATATTTCCATGGAGTTACACTCATACCCATAATAAATATTTCATTATTTATTATTCTTATAAACGCTTCTTTTATACTTGCTTGTCCTGCTTTTATAGATTTTACTTCACTTCCTACAAGCTCTATTCCAGCTTCATATCTATCCTCTATAAAGTAATCAAAAAAAGCTTTTTTATTATTAGCTAATATCATAATTCTCTCCTATTCTACTCGTTATTCTGCTGGAGTAGCTTCAATTTGTAAATTAGCAAGATCTGCTTTTACTATAAGAACATTTAATTTATCTCCTAACTTAAATCTTTTATCAGTATTAGATCCAACCATTTCATATTCATGCTCATCAAATTCATAATAATCATCCTTTGATTCAACTACATCCCAAGAACATTCAATGTTATCAGCTGTTTCAAAAAATACTCTTTTATTACTAAATCCTGTAATTGTAGCTTCAAAAACTTGACCAACTTTATCACGCATATAATCTACTATTTTAATTTTTTTACTTTCATCTTCAACTTTCATAGCATCTCTTTCTGTTTTAGATATATGGATACAGATTGAATCTAAAACTTCATTTAACCATTTAAGTTCTTTCTTACTAGGAAGTCCAC